>NZ_JAPZSS010000094.1:0-6494 GCF_027532015.1 Microcystis sp. LE19-131.1A
AAACTTTTCTGACTTTTCTTCAGCCATTTATGAATGTTTGAATGATGCCCATCTGAAACATAAAAAAGAACTGGATTCTTTGCTGACTCTACGATTTCAGAAGTTTAATAAATCTCAGATTATGAACGTCTAAAGTATAGAATCAAGGCAAGGGAAGGAGTCAAGGAATGGGGAAAAGTCTTTTTCTACCCTTCATCCCGGGCCGCTGGGCAACCGCCCCACGCCATAATAGAATTGTTGCTTTGACGAGGAGAATAGCAATTTTGAACGCCAAAAAAACGGGAATTTTCTTGACAATTGCCCTAAGTTGTGCTTTAGCGGGGAAAGCGGCGATCGCTAATACTTCCCCTTTGGAGGGGACTCGATGGAAACTAAGGGGGTGGACAGCCGGAAGTTTGGTGAAAGAAACGGAAATTACTGCCGCTTTCCAGAAAAATATCCTCAGTGGTTCGGCCGGATGCAACCAGTATAATACTGGCTATCAAGTCAATGATGACACGCTTCAGATCAATCAAGCGATCGCTACTACCAAAAAAGCCTGTCCGGAACCGCAGATGAAACAAGAAAATCAATATCTTGCTGCCTTGCAAGGAGTGGAACAATTCCAAGTGACAGCTAAAGGCGATTTACAATTATTTTATCGTACTCCCGAAGGTTTAGGAATACTCACTTTTACCCCCGCACCAACCACTACGCGCACGGAAAAGACCATTTATATCCATTCTCGGAAACAACCCTGTAGCCAAGGCACAACCAAAGACTGTTTACAGATGCGAGAAAAACCCGAGGAAAACTGGAGATTGTTCCCTAATAGTATCGATGGATTTGATTATAAACCAGGATTTTTCTATCAAATTAAAGTTAGCGTTGAAACCGTCTCCAATCCAGCTACTAATCAAAATTCCGAAACATGGAAGCTATTAGAAGTTATTAGCCAAACCCCAGAAAAAGAGACTCCGCGAGCTTGGTTTGATCGACCGTTAACTAATTGGAATAAAGCCAAGTCCCCTATCCCCAAATCTCCCGTTAAAACCGTGATCGATAACCAGTGTCGTGAACAGGTTCGTCCGGCAATTACTGCCAATGATCAAGCACTTAATAAAGCAGGATGGTTACTCTACGGGGCCGTGCAAACCTATGGCAAAACTAGCGTTATTTCGGCTATGAGTGGAGTGGATGGAATGTGCCGACCAATGGGTTATCAAGACTTTGTTTTTGTCGATGGTAAATTCGCTGGCACTCTTTCCCCGCGACCGATGGATTCCCGCACTGATGGTGCATCTCAGAGAATTGTTTTACAAAATAGCGCTCGAATTATTGTGGTTTTTAATCGCTATAAAGATACGGATCCTCTCTGTTGTCCTTCCCAATTAAGTCGCGTTGTTTATCAAATTGAAACAGTCAGCGGAGTGCCAGTTGTTGTTCCCAAAGAAGCGGAAACAGAAGCAGTGAGAAATTAATTCAGTTATCAGTTATCAGTTATCAGTGAGATAGGGAGAAAAAGACTGGCAGCTAATAGCTTCCTTTTTTATTATATCTCCCGCAAAAGTGAGTTTTTAATCGCATTTTCCAGAAAAAGATCGCTTTTCTATTGCTAGAAAATAATCTATTTCTTTCCGCTTCTCCTGACTCGGAGAATACTGGCTTGGAGACTCCTCACTTAACGGAAGATTTTTAATTTATGCAGCAGGTTTAGTGATTAGGCACTGATACTAGATAAGTAGTTATAGAATTCTAATAACTCCTCATTAGTTAGCAGTAAACGGGACTTTTTGCCATAGGTAGAAATCAGGTATTCTCGACCTTTTTCTGTAGTCCAAGCTAATCGTTTCATCTCCACATCAATTTTAGTTTTAAGCACTGAATAATCGATTTCTTCGGGAATAACAACAACTGGTTCCGGTGCCGGGGGTTCTTCTTCAGTTAAACTCGCTTCTTCTGGCAATTCTGATAATAAGGAGTAATTATCGGTTTCCATTTCTAATAATAAAGGCTCTGGTTCCGGTAAAGGAATATCCTTAACTTGGGGTAATTCCAGTTCAATTTTAGCCGGGGGAATATCCTGAACTTGGGGTAATTCCGGTTCAATTTTAGCTTCAGGACGAGGTATTTCAGTGACTTTAGCCGTTTTAGTCGATTTTTTGGTACTAGGGACGGTTTTAGGTAAATCGGACGGTAGAGAAATATTATTGGGGCTGACTTTTTCCACAAGCTGGAGATCGGGGGTGTTTTCAGCCTCTAAAAGCAGTAAAGCTCGTTCTCTGGCTCTATCTTCGGCGATTTCCACCGTATCTGCCGCTGCTAAACCTGTAACGACCGTTTTTCCCTCAATTTCGATGATCGCTCTCACAATATACTTGCCGTGATCGATTTGAACTAACTCGCTAATCAGGGCAACTTGGGGGTAACGTTGGCGTAACTTTTGCAACATGGTGACTTTTTCGAGTTCTTTTGTACTTATACTAAAATACTCTATCGTAATTATGGAAAAATGTAGCAAGTTCTTGCTAGGATTAAAGATTAGATAAAATTTTCAGTCCTAGGATTAGCCTTGCCCACAGTAACAAGATTCTACTAGGCTGAAGCTTCTGCCAGCAAGATGAGCGATCGCCAAAAGGTTTGCCAGTGTTCGCTATTGGCTTATACTAACGAAGGCTTCGATAATTCTCAGGGTAGGTTCGGGTGTTCGATGCTTGGTCAGTTTACCTTCACTGTCACCACCAGCGATCGCAATTAGCCCGATGGAGATAATCTCTCGAGTCAATGGTTTAAATCAATCCTCTCATTATATAAGTATTTAAACTTAATTGTCCACCATTCCGTCAGTGTCTTGTAAGTAAGGATTATTGTTAGATGGACTTCTCGATCGCCACACTCCTCTCTCATCTTAGTGATGATAAATTAGCTACGGGTAAACTTCTCGAAAAAAAATTAGGCTGCGAAGACGATCCCGAAAGCTGCGAAAAATTGCAAGTGATTCTCGATGCTTTGGAACGTCTGGGAATGGTTGTCAAAGAACGGGGGCGCTATCGTCGTGTGATCGAGGAAAATATTGTAGAAGCAAAGCTGCGCTGTTCCAGTAAAGAATTTTGCTTTGCTATCCAAGATATCGAAGATGCTGATGACATCTACGTCTCGAAAAATCATCTCAGTAACGCTTGGAATGGCGATCGAGTTTTAGTCAAAATCATCCGCGAGGGAACCCGTCGTCGTTCCCCAGAAGGAGAGGTGAGATTAATTCTCGAACGAGCTAATCCTTCGCTTCTAGCGCAAGTAAAACAGGAAAATGAGCAGTTTGTGGCGGTTCCCCTCGATGATCGCCTGAAATTTACCCTTAATCTCCTCGAAAATGGTCAAAATCTCCTAGAAAACATCGATCACCTCGTTCATGTTTCCGTCCTCCGTTATCCCCTAGGGGAAATGCCTCCCATCGGTAAAGTTACTCGCGTTCTCGGTTCCACGGCCGAGGCCGCTGCCGACACGGATATCGTCTCCTGTAAACACGATCTACCCCATAATTTTCCGCCAGAAGCCCTCGAAATTGCCGATAATTTAGCGGATTTCTTCGATAGTGGCGAAAAAGAACAACTGCGAGATTTAACCCAACTCTTCACCTTTACCATCGAAGATGACACCCCTCTAGATTATCCCCCAATCATTGAAAATGCCTTTTCTTTAGAGAAAATCAACCAAAATCGCTGGCAAGTCGCCATTCATATCAGCGATGTCACCCGTTACATTGAACGGGGCGGATTATTGGATAAAGTTGCCAAAAAACGGGGAACAGCCGTCTATTTAGGCGAAAAAGTGCTGCCATTAGTCCCGGCTGCCCTTGCCAGTCGTTGTTCCCTGTCACCCCAAGAACAGCGCCCCGCTATTTCTATCCTCGTCACCCTCGATGACAAGGGGGAGCTAGTGGAGTACGAAATCACCCGCAGCCTCATCCAAGTGGATCAACATTTTACCTATCAACAGGTGCGCGATCTGCTCAGTGAAGAAGATAGCGCAGCTGCCCCCACCGATACCGTTGAAACCCTGAAAGATTTATTTTTCAGCGTTTGCCCCACCCTAAAATCCCAACGTCTGCAGCGGGGTAGTTTTGATATTCAATTAGACAAAATCTCTCCCTACAAAGACGAAGGACGGGGGGGGACTGTTCTCGCTTCTAATAATTTACCTGCCCGTTCTTTACTGACAGAAGTGGCAATTTTAGCCGGCAAAGTCGTCGCTGAACATTTACAGGCCTTAAAATTGCCCTGTATCTACTGTGGACAATCGGAACCAGATTGGGATGAATTGGAGGATTTACTCAAATTGGCCAATAATTTAGGGGCAGAATTAAATTTAACTGCCGAGGAGGAGATTAAACCCAATGACTATCAAAATCTCACCCGCACTTTTTCCGCTTCCACATCGGTGAAAGTCCTCAATTATCTGCTGCAAGAAACTCTCAAATTAGTTAGATATAGTAGTCATCCTCTGGCCCATTTTGGTTTGGCCTATCCTAGCAATTATACCCACTGTCTCTCACCCCTACAAAGATATGCAGATCTTTGGGTACAACGGGTGTTAAAAATCCTATTAACCGAGGGGAAAGATCGCCGCAGCAAAATCGTCAAAGTCGGGGTTAATTTGGGCAGTAATAGCTGTCATGGACAGATTCATTGGAATATTCTCCCAAGTCAAATTCAGGAGGAGTTGGAAGAAGAAAGCCATCTAATTGTTTCCCATCTCAATGATCGCTCAAAAATTGCTGAAGATGCCGAAAAAGACCTAGAAGGATTGAAAAAAGCCGAGAAAATGAAAGAAAGAATGGGTCAAGTTTTTCGCGGCTTAATTACTGGTGTACAATCCTATGGTTTCTTCGTGGAAATTTCCGATTTATTAGTGGAAGGGTTGGTCCATGTTTCTTCTCTCAAGGATGATTGGTACGAATATCGCGCTCGTCATAGCTGTTTGGTAGGACGGAAAAATCGCGTTGCCTATCGTCTCGGTGATGAGGTGGAAGTGGAGATAAAAGATGTAGACTATTATCGTCAGCAAATCGATCTAGTTACGGTTAGCGGTGGCAGTTCAGCAAGTTATGACGACTTAGAAGAAGATTAATTATGAATCAATTAACCACCGAAAAAATCGGGAAAACCCGCTTTATTCTGCCCTTTTTATGCGGTATTTTTCTCTTTTTAACTGGCTGTGTCCGTTACGATGTGGGCATTAATTTTCCCCACCAACACCACGGGGAAATTATTCAACATATCACCCTCGGACAACGCTTAACCAGTCTCAGTCAAACCGAAGCCACTAAATGGTTAAATAGTATCGAACAGAGGGCAAAATTACTTAAGGGGAAAACCGATCATATTTCCGAACGAGAAATAATTGTCACTATTCCCTTTAGTAATAGTCAGGAATTAGAGGAAAAATTCAATCAATTTTTTGATCCTAGTTCTTCCTTTAAAATCAAAAACTCTGCTAATACTGATGATATAAAGTTACTGCAACTGGATTCAAAACTGGCAGTTACAGAACAAGATTGGTTCTTTTTGACCCAGAAAAACTTAAAATTAACCGTTGATTTGCGGGCTTTGGGTGTACTTTCCGAACAGGGAAATATTATCATTAGCCCCGGTTCCTTAGTTGATATCGACTTCGCTTTAAAGACTCCCTTAGCTGGTCAAAATATTGAAGATGACTCAGGATTAAATCCCCCAGTAGAACAAGTTGACAATCAGTTAATTTGGCATTTAAAACCGGGAGAAATTAACACCATTGGCGCGGCTTTTTGGGTTCCTAACTATTTGGGTATCGGCACAATAATTATTGTTGTAATAACAGTTTTTGCCTATTACTTGAAATATAAACGCTTGCCTGGTGTATCCCCATCGACTTAAATTGAGAGTAACTATTCAGGCAGCAATTCTAAATTTGCCCTGTAGCAAGGCTTTTGGGAGTTAGTTCGCATAATACGGGGTGAAATTCAATGGGATGGCGAATTTCATTTGACGAGTCTTCGGGCTTTTGACGTGACAGTACACCCAAAGTTGCGCCAAAAATCCCCCTTTAAAATGTTCTTTAAATCCCTAAAAGGCTTGCTGTGTCTAAAACTGAGAATTGCTGCTATTCAGGTCTAGGGGTTGACAAAGAGAGAAAAATCAGCAGTGGGGATAAGAGAGACAAACCTATTCAAGGGGTGATGGACAGAGGCCAAAGCCTGACGCAAGAAAGTGCCAATTCAAAAATGAAAAGCATCAACCTCAAGAGTTGACAAAGAAAGGCTCATCAGTATGCGGCAGCCTAAAAAGATTGTATTGTAAAGTTTTGTAAAAAATATATGCAAATGACTGCAAACAACCGCTAATATGGTTAGTACAAGTTTACATTGCAGTTCACATGAAACTATCAGATTATGCTAAGAAAAAAGGGATCAGTTATGACACTGCTTGGAGAATGTGGAATCGAGGGCAGTTACAAGGAGAACGTCTTCCTACAGGAAC
>NZ_JAPZSS010000117.1:0-5813 GCF_027532015.1 Microcystis sp. LE19-131.1A
TTTAGAATTTTATCATCAAGATACAGGAATCGGAGACGACGTTTTGGTCTGAGATTTAATTTAATCGCTGGCATTTACAACTACGAACTTGCTTTAGGCTATAATCAAGTAGCTGAATAAGACTTTTGCAGGAGGTCTATAGTCAACAGCTTATAAGTAGTGGGACTTAAAATCTTGAAACCTGTTGTTAGTAAGTAGTCGTGCAAAATTAATTTCCTAGTCGAGACAGGAGACTCCGAGACAGGAGACTCCGAGACGGGAGACAGCTATTAGGGATCGGATTTGAGTTTTCAGTTCTCTGTTTGCTCACATCAGCAGAAGTCTCACGGAGTAGTGGCTTAGATGTGTAATTAATTTTGCTTAGATACTTAGAAGGAAAATTCTTTCACCACTTCGCTGGTAAATAGCAGAGCGGTGGTTATCTTTTCACCCCCTTGCCTCGCGCGTCTTTAACTGGTACTTTTGGATCGGTGGCGATGATGTGAAGATCGATATTTTTCTGCCAGATCAGGCGCATGAGTTTTTGGGTGAAAGAACCTTTGATGAAATGCTTCCAGCGCGATTGAAGGCTCTCCCCAATTACAATCTGGGTGATTCGTTCCCGCTCGGCTACCTCTGCGATCGCTTCAGCCACCTGATAGCTTTTAACCCGTAAGAATTTCCCCTCGAATTCCCCACATAAACGTTGGCAGGTTTCGATATGTAAAGCCTCCTCTCTGGTGAGAAAGCGATCGGGGTTATCGACGAAAATCACGAAAAATTCCGCGTTCATATACCCTGCTACCCGCGCTCCTCGACGTAATAATCGTAAAGAGTTGGGATAGGTGGAAACACAAACTAATACCCGTTCGTGAACGGGACAGGATTGACCGATAAATGTCGAATTACTCGCTTCTTCTTCTACTGTATCGGCCACTTCGCGCAGGGCGAGTTCCCGTAGGGCGATTAAATTACGCCGTTGAAAGAAATTATTTAAAGATGGTTGGATCTTTTCCGGAGCGTAGATTTTTCCTGCTAATAATCTTTCCTCTAGGGTTTCGGCGGTGACATCTACCACAATCACTTCATCAGCTTCCTCCAAAATTCGATCGGGTATTCTCTCCCGCACCACCACCCCGGTGATCCTAGCAACCAGATCGTTTAAACTCTCGATATGCTGGATATTCACGGTAGAGTAAACATCGATTCCCCGGGACAAAATTATCTCTACGTCCTGAAAGCGTTTCTCTCGCTCCGAACCGGGTACATTCGTGTGGGCCAATTCATCAATCAGACACAGCTGCGGCGAGCGGGCGATAATCGCTTCCGTATCCATTTCCGAGAGAGTGAATCCCTCTTTCTCTAGGATTTTTCTTGGTACGATTTCCAATCCCTCGGCTTTTTCGGCGGTCTCTTTTCTGCCGTGGGTTTCGAGAAGTCCAATCACCACGTCGGTTCCCTGCTTTCTGAGGCTATGTCCCTCCTCCAGCATTTTGTAGGTTTTCCCGACTCCAGGGGCCATCCCGATAAAAATTTTATGTCTTCCCCGTCGCACAATTGTCTCCTTTTTGGCAACTTACCTTACAGATTAAGATAATTCGATCGTAGCCGGGGGGATTGAGTATCATTAATCCTTTTAATAGTGACGTGGAGTATAAACCCATTGTTTTGTTTTACCTTGCCCAATAAGGCGAGTTTTACTCGATCCGACCAAAATTATAGTCCGCATATCCGCATCTTTAATAGTCATATCCTCTAGGAATTTCACCGTCACTGTTTCCCCTTTTCGCCCTAAATTACGCGCTAGTACCACGGGAGTTTGCGGCGATCGCCATTGTAATAAAATCTCTTTTGCCTTCTCCAATTGCCAAGTGCGCTCTTGAGACACAGGATTATAAAATGCGATCGCTAAATCTGCCCGGGCCGCTAACTCAATACGCTGAGAAATCACTTGCCAAGATTTGAGAATATCCGATAGGGAAATCGCACAAAAATCATGGCCTAAAGGTGCGCCAACCCTAGCAGCCGCCGCTTGCATGGCCGAAATCCCCGGACAGACCTGAATGGCCACCTGCTGCCATGCCGGTTTTGCTTTTTTTTCTAATACCTCAAACACGGCCGCGGCCATGGCATAAATGCCAGGATCTCCGGAGGAAACTAAGACAACCGATCGCCCCTTAGCCGCTAAATCTAGGGCAATTTCCGCGCGATCAAGTTCCACCCGATTATCCGATTCGTGGCGGACAATTTCTGGTTTTCTCAGGGATTCTACCAAATCCAAATAGGTTTTATAACCCACCCAATCCGTGGCTTTTTCCAACACTTCTCGAACTTCCGGCGACATCCAATTTAGCGCACCCGGTCCAGTTCCGACTATGGCTAATTTACCTTGACTTTCTTGATCCAAATCCCCCGGGGACAAACCAGATTTTTCCTTAATTTGCTGGCTTTCTTCCCAGAGATAAACTAAACAGTTACTGCTAGGTTTTGCCAAGTTTAAGTTATTTTTATCTATAATCTCAATGCTCAATTTTGCTGCTGATGAAATTGGTAAATTACTATTTTTTAACCAGTCCGCTTCACCGATTAATTTTACTTTTTCACCCGCCAATAAATCGGACAAAAACTTCTTAGCATCATCGGGATTAACTAACTGATAACCCGGGGGTGGCGATAATAAAGTCGTTTTAAATCTAATATCACCAGTGGTAGTAATTGCGGGGGAAATTTGCCAAACCGAGGCAATTTGACGAGCGAGATCATTAACCCCTTGTAAACCCCCCAACAAAGGCACTACGGCGCTGCCATCTTCTGCGATTGCTAATACAGGCGGTTCTTGCCATTTATTAGTTAATAAAGGTGCTAAAGTGCGAATTAAAATACCCGCCGCACAAATGCCAATAATTGGCGTTCCCGTCTGGAAAAATTCTCGCACGGTTTCGCCAAAATTATTATAGGTAAAATCAGCCGACTGGGTACGATTTATTAACCCATAAACTGCTGATTCTGGTAAGGCCATTTGCACTTGACGAGCAACGGGGAGGCTGGTTTCTCCTAAAATGAGAATAGCTGGAGGTTTCATTTGGCTTCCCCTGACTGCGTTGCAGTTAACTTTTGGATAAATTCTTGATGTTCTACCGAGTTAATTCCAGCTTTTAAGATGTCTAACACCCGTGACATATTGCCGTTGAGCATGGCTGAAATATCTAACCACAAACCCGGAAATACTAGAGAGCAAATCACTCCTTCTTGGTTGGGTAACAAAGAAATATAATCGCCATTTTCTAAATTAAACCAATCAATTTTTTGGTCAAATACTTGCCAAACAAGGTATTCTTGAATGCCACTGCGTCGATAAGCACGTTTTTTATCACCTAAATCTATGGCGGCACTACTAGCGGCAATTTCTACCACTAATTCCGGCGATCCTTCTAGGTATCCCTCTACACTTAGGGTTGATTTTCCCCCGCTTTCTTGACTGATTAATAACACCCCATCCGGCTGTAGTTCGTTGTCGATATCCAAGCGAACTGTTGGCTCAATACCCATTTGTACTTGGGGGGTAGCAACTTTGTATGTCCATAGCCAACCAACAAGATTGCCGTGGGGTTCAGCATGAAATTTAAACCTTAATGGGGATGCCATATACACAACTCCTTCGATAAGTTCGGCTTTTTTTAATCCTGGCATAGCTTGATAACGGCGCTCGAATTCGGGACGAATTAAGCGGTCCCCATTTTCTAAAGGGGGTAAATGTTGAGTGGTTACAGTCTGAGAAGTTAAGGATTTAACTGGGGAAGAAGTCATGGTGGCAGTCTTTGGGAACAAAACAGCATTGGTTTTATTATAGATTGTTTCATTGGACTTCTTGAGGGATTTAACTTTTAACTGAAATTTCGCCGGAAGTCCTGAGCTTTTAGCGATGGTATGAATGGCGACCAACAGATAGACAATTACCCAAAACTATACCATTTATCTTAGTGATGAGGTACAAAATTTTCCTTTTAGTAAGTCGGTAGTCGATACCAAATTAGGTTACACTTCATCTAGTTATGAGAAATGCTGTCATAACTGATACAGCGAGCCTAAATGAAAGGTAAACGTCCTCTTCTAGAGCCTACCCATTCACGAGTCAATTAGGCACACTATAACTAATAACTGATAATCGATAACTGATAATGTTGGTTCCCCTTACCCGTCAATCGATCGAGCAAATTGTCCCGATTATCGCCACAGGTCCCCAGTACGCTCACTATTGGGGTAAATGGTCTGATTTTCTGCGCCGTTTATTTATTTCTATCATCGCTCTCACCGCAGCTTGGTTAATCGGTAATTTATTCGGCCCAGGTGGTTTAACAATTAAACTGATTTTCGACATTATCGCCGGTTTATATTGGCTCTGGGGTCCGGTTTATTGGGCCAGTGTTCGCAATAATACCTATCGTCGTCTTCCCTACGGGGGATTTTGGCGCGGTCGCGTTTTCGATGCTTTTGTAACCGAGGAATTAATCGGGGAAGAAGAAAGGGTCAATAAACGCGGGCAATTAGAGATTATCGAAAATCGCCAACGCTGTATTAATCTAGAAATCGGTGATCAAACTGGCTTTTCGGCGATCGTTCGCGCTCCCCTCAAACGCATCCATAAATCGATCCGTCCCGGGATGGTGGCCGAAGCTTTGTTAATGTCTCGAGAACCCGATTTAGGGGATATCAATCAGCTTTCTGATGTCCATCTTCCCCAACTCGACCAGTGGATAGGGGAATATCCTGTGCTGCGACGGGATATTTTTCAGCAAGTTAGTCGCGAATTGGGAGGGGGAAAAGAACCCCGGCCAAAACCTTCTCGTTATTCTAATAATGTCATCCGAAGACGCAAAACCCGTTAATGGTTCGGCGATCGCTGAAAAAACACCGGTTTCTCGGCTATCAATGAATAATAATCAATTAAATGGTCTATTTACAGATTTTAGTCCATTTAATCCTTATTTTTGCCGTTTTTGAACCATCAAAAATTAATTATGCAAGAGGTTCAATATAATGTTAATTGAGCTTAGAAGGAGATAAATCGATGACAGCATCCTATGAGCAAGACTTTGGACTTTGGGCCGAACAAATGGCCGATTTATTAGCCTCCGGTCGGTTTTCCGAGTTAGATATTGAGAATTTAGTCGAAGAGGTGCGGGATTTGTCGAAACGGGAGCGCGATCGCTTACTCGCTAGTCTAAGATTAATTTTGCATCATTTATTAAAGTGGGACTATCAACCTCAACGGCGATCGCACAGTTGGTTGGGAACTATTCAACGAGAAAGAGCTAATATTAGGCTTTATTTGGACGATAGCCCTAGTTTAAGGCGATATTTAACCGATGAAAGCCTATTTAAACTCTATGCTGTTGCTTGTTCCGATGCCTTTAGAGAGACGGGATTAGAGTTTCCCCCCGTTTGTCCCTACGGTATTGAGGATATTTTAAATCGTTCTCTTCATCTGTCAGAATGATAGGCGAAAAACGATTAAAGTTGGTAAGCTTAGATAGTATCCACAGGATCTTAAGTTTATCGCCATGATTGACTGGTTAATTGTCTGGGGGGTTACTCAAGCTGCAGGTCCGCTTGTTTTTTCAGTAATGCAAGAGTTGGCCATAGAGGGTGCAAAAGATTACGGAAAGGAATTTTTTAAAAATAGTCTAGGTAAAGCTGACTGACGGACACATTTTTCAATACAAAGACAAGTACTGTTATGTGAAAGCCTCAAACTCCTGAATAAAAGAAAAGGTAATTTTGCCATAATAATCCTGACGAGCTTTGCGAGAAGCAAAACAGGGAAAAGGGTCAAC
>NZ_JAPZSS010000014.1:0-1227 GCF_027532015.1 Microcystis sp. LE19-131.1A
AAAGAAAAACTTGATTAATAATGTACAGGATTAATTCTACTACAAAATTGGAAGGAGGGGGCAACCATCGATCCCTACCTCCCACACTCCGAGAATGATTATTATTCTTGAGAATGAATAGTTTATTTTTTGGAAGTCCCTGACTATGCCATACAGGAAAATCGGATTCTGCTAACTCATAACTGCGATGACTTTGAAGAGTTGCACCAAGCGAATCCAAGCCATTCGGGGATATTCGCGGTTTACCGTAACGCTAACCTCTTAAAAAATATGGGCTTCAAGGCAATTGTCAAGGCAATCGCCAATCTCGAAACTGCTAACGTCCCCCTTGCTAATCAGTTCATCTCCCTGAACCACTGGAACTATTAATTCTGGTTTGTCTCGATCTTGTCACAAATCTTAACTTAATCTCTCCCTAACTATTGAAAACAAAAATACACTCTACCCCCCGCACAGTATCCTACGCTACAATTTAATAAATCTTTACATTATTCTCCCTGACTAGGGATTCACATCGGATTTACACACCCTCGCCCAATATTTCGTCAAAACTTACCGAAAAATTGGGTTTAAAGCCTCGCCCTTTTAGGGCGACTTTATATGATGTATGCTATTAAGAATAGGGGGCCGGGTAAGCAACCGATTAAAAAACCCAGTCATCGCCGGATGAACGCACCGTTCGGACCTCGGCGTGAGCTTTTTTCGAACGCTGAGCTCAGGGCAGCGCGGTCAAAAACGACATCGGTAAGATTGCCAACCAAATTATGATGGCTGTCACCTTGCGTTGGGAAACCATTTTGATGCCAGAGGAAAGAAAAGAGGGTCATCAGTTGTCAGATTTGCGTTTTCAGTCCACTGATTACTGGAAAAGCTTCCCAACTCCCACTCTGCAATAACTACTGGCAGCCAGAAATAGGTTGAGTACTTATCATACTTTGTGCTTTTTGTCAAAAAAACTTTTTTTTTGCAATAAAACTACACAAAAAAAAGATCATCGTTGTGGGTGAAATTGACTGATTTACCCGTCTTAATTAGGATCACCTTGTAGGTGTGGCAAGGGTTTCAACCATTGCTGTTCAAAAAAGCACATAAGTAGTCATGCAAAATTAATTACCCAAATAAAAAATTAAGAAGTATAATACATAAAAAAACGAAGCAGCAGGAAAATACAATGAGATTGATTAGAGACCTAAACCCCGAGAGCCAGAAAATGCTAGAGAGAATTTA
>NZ_JAPZSS010000124.1:0-3427 GCF_027532015.1 Microcystis sp. LE19-131.1A
AGAAGATGCAAGGGTGATGCAAGGGTGATGCAAGGGTTTTAAGAGATTCTAGCAGATTTAAGTGCATTTGGGAAGCTCTCAATCAAGCTAAAAGCCCTTTCCTGTAAGGTTTTTACCATTATTCAGCAAACCCTAATTAGAGTTTGCTGAATAAATCTAAAAACCTTGTTAGATAAGGCTTTTAGACTTTTTTTCTCTCAAAAAGTGCTGACCATTGGAGTGATCGGGGGGAAATTTAGGTACTTTTTCCCTGAAAATTAGGTAATTGGCCACCTCAAAACTGGTAAAACCCCACACCCCACACCCCACACCCTGCCACCACCGAAAAACTTTTTCAGCAGACCCTAATTAATTTGTCCCACCAGTTGTTTTTTTTGTGATCGCCTGTCCCTGAAAAATAGTCACTTTCTACTATATTTTGCCTTCCAAAATCGGGGTTAATGCTCTATTTATTTCAAAATGAGAATTGCTGGATATTCAGCCAATCCTACTTATCCTGACTTCCCACACCCCACGCTCCACGGAAAACTTTTTGCCGCAAACCCTAGATAGAGATTTCGGGCGGTGGATTGGTTGTGATAGAAATATAAATATCGATCGCTTGCTATCAATCTTGATGAAAAGACGATATTTTCTGGCTTTTATCGGCTCAATTGTCCTTAGTTGCTTATTATCTCTAGGAATAAACCTTTTTTCATCTACTATCGCCACCGCGCAAACCCAGACAATTCTAATTTCTGCCGCCGCTAGTCTCAAAGATGCCCTAGAAGAAATCAAGCCGGGGTTTGAAAAAGCCCATGGCCACATTAAAGTTAATTATAACTTCGGTGCGTCGGGAGCTTTGCAACAGCAAATTACACAAGGTGCGCCGGCCGATGTTTTCCTCTCGGCTGCCACTAAGCAAATGGACGCTTTAGCAAAAGCTGGTTTAATCGATACAACTACCAGAAGAAACCTGCTCACTAATCGCCTAGTTTTAATCGTTCCCAAGAATTCCGCCCTAAAAATCAGCGATTTTCGTTCCCTGACTAACAGTAATGTCCAAAGAATTGCCGTGGGTGAACCGCGCAGCGTTCCCGTCGGTCAGTACAGCGAAGAAGTTCTGAAAAATCTCGGCATTTTAGAGCAAATAAGAGCAAAACTGGTCTTTGCCAACTCTGTCCGTAATGTTCTCGCCGCCGTAGAGACTGGTAACGCCGATGCTGGCATTGTTTACATCACCGATGCCAAAATTTCCGACCAAGTAAAAGTAGTGGCTACGGCTGCCAATAATCTCCATTCTCCGATTATTTACCCGATGGCTGTGATAAAAGCCAGCAAAAACCCGCAAGCTGCCAAGACTTTCGCCCAATATCTCACCAGGACAGCCGCTAAAAACATTTTTGAAAAATTCGGCTTCGGAATAGCCAGATAAACAATGCCAGACTTTTCCCCCCTATGGATATCCCTGAAAACCGCCACCATTGCCCTGATAATCATCTTTTTTCTCGGTATTGCCGCCGCTTATTGGATGTTAGGCTATCGTGGACGGTGGAAATCCCTAATCGAGGCAGTTTTCGTCGCACCCTTAATCTTGCCCCCGACGGTGCTAGGCTTCATTTTACTGCTCCTATTCGGCAAAAACGGATCCTTAGGACAGTTATTAGACCTATTTAACTTTCGCATCGTTTTTACTTGGTATGCCGCCGTTATCACCGCGACGGTGGTAGCTTTTCCCCTGATGTACAAAACCACCCTCGGCGCTTTTGAACAGGTGGATGCCAGTCTTTTACAGGTTGCCCGCACCCTAGGGGCATCGGAAGGGAAAATATTCTGGCGCCTACTTTTGCCCCTCTCCTTCCCCGGGGTATTAGCAGGATTAACCCTAGCTTTTGCCCGCGCTTTGGGGGAATTTGGGGCGACTTTGATGTTAGCCGGTAATATTCCGGGGCAAACTCAAACTATCCCGATGGCGATTTTCTTCGCTGTGGAAGCAGGAGCGATGACTGAGGCTTGGATATGGGTGTTTATTATCATATTAATCTCCCTATCGGGTATTATCGCCGTTAATCTCTGGCAAAGTCAACGTAAACAGCAATTAGGACGACTGGGAGAAAGCAAACCTAACGAGATGGAGGACTGGCTGCCACCCTGGGAGGGTCGCGATTTTGTCCTTTTAGAAGCTGAAAATCATCATTATAGAGATAAAATAGGCTTATTTGTCGATATAAAGAAATATTTATCCGGTTTTAACCTCTCGGTCACTTTTAACTGCCAAAATCAGCCATTAGGACTATTAGGGGCTTCGGGTTCGGGAAAAAGCCTGATTTTGCGATCGCTGGCTGGTGTGGAAACGCCCTCAAGGGGCCGTATTGTCTTAAATGGTCGCATTCTCTTCGATTCGGAAAAGGGAATTAATCTCCCCAGTCGTCAGCGTCGCATCGGTTTTGTGGTGCAGAATTATGCCCTTTTTCCCCATCTCACTGTAGCAGAAAATATCGCTTTTGGTCTCTCGAAAAACTTATCTAAAAAAGTTATTAAACAGCAGATTGCCAACCAATTGGAATTAGTGCAGTTACCCGGCATGGAAAACCGTTATCCCCATCAATTATCGGGGGGACAACAGCAACGGGTCGCCATCGCTCGCGCTTTAGCTAGTCGTCCGGAAGCTTTATTATTAGATGAGCCTTTTTCTGCCCTTGATACCCATCTACGCGCTCAATTAGAACGTCAGATGATCAAAACTTTAAGTAATTACGATGGCGTGACAATTTTTGTTACCCATAATATGGATGAAGCTTATCGAATATGTGAGAATTTATTAGTTATGGAAAAAGGGCGGGCAATTGCTAATAATTCTAAACAGAAAATTTTTGAGCGACCAGATAGCGTTAGTTTGGCAAAAATTACTGGCTGTAAAAATTTTTCCCGTGCTATTATCATTAATAATCAACAATTAGAAGCCATTGATTGGGATGTTAAATTACACACCGTCCCCGGAATTCCCGACTATTTAGCCTATACGGGAATTCGCGCCCATCAAATTATTTTTGGTCGAGATTTAAGCGATATTAATACTTTTCCCTGTTGGTTAGCTAATGCCATTGAAAGACCCCATCGAGTGACTCTCTATCTAAAACTTAATCAACCCTCCAACCACGACCGCGATTTTCATATCCAAGCAGAGTTATATAAGGATAAATGGTTAGAAATTAAGGAGCAAGCTTTGCCTTGGACTGTTACTTTATCTCCCCAGCGTTTATTATTATTAAAATAAACAGAGATTTTGATACTAAGTTGTCAAACACCCCCCTTATCAAGCTATCCATTAGTCACATCTTTCTTAACATAAAATTTGACAAAAAGAGAAAAGTGTGCAAGATGGCTCAAGGGGGTTCTATGGGGGGACTAATTTGATGAGATAGTTTCCAAGTCTGGCTGATATCAT
>NZ_JAPZSS010000026.1:0-12666 GCF_027532015.1 Microcystis sp. LE19-131.1A
TGACTTCGTTTCTCAGGAATTGAGAGCGGCCGAAGACCCAGAATTTGAAACCTTCTACACTAAAAATATTCTGCTTAACGAAGGTCTGAGAGCTTGGATGGCTCCCCAAGACCAACCCCACGAAAACTTTATCTTCCCTGAAGAAGTATTACCTCGCGGTAACGCTCTCTAAAGATGGCAAGAAAATTTACCGAATAGGGGGAAGGGTGAAGTTAAATCACCCTTCTTTTTTGTTGATTAAGGCACCTCAAGCAACTACTACTCATTTTCTTGATACCCCTGTAAGATAAACTAGAGAATTTCTTGGAGATTAAGACAATGTTTCGCCAAATTTTATTATCTAGTCTCAGTTTGTTGCTAATTTATCCCCTAGGGAGCGAGCCAGCAGCGGCCAGAACCACGAGAGTTAATTGTGAAAGTCAAAGCGGTCGCACTACTCGCTGTCCTGTGAACGCTAGATGGGCCCAAGTCAGATTAATCCGCACTCGCTCCGCTGCTCCCTGTGAGGGTAATTGGGATTTCCAAAACGGCAATATTGTGGTGAGAAATGGTTGTCGGGGCGAGTTTGAGGTACGCACCGACGACCATCACGGTAATTCTGGTGGCGGTTGGGACGGTAATGTTTATGAAGAATTTCGCCTCCCCAATATCGGTCGTTTTGTCGTTGATCGCCGCAGTTATTATGATAGTGGCAGAATTAGAGAATTTGATGCGATCGTTAATGGCAGTCGCGAGCGTTGGTGGGCCAATTGTCGTGGTGGCGAACTCGGCAGCGGTAGTCGTCGCATCCGCTCATCCCGGGAAATCGATCGAGTAGTGGACTTTGTTTGTGAGGATCGGGGTTAAATATAGAAACCAAAAACCTATCTAAAACCTTTTGAAGTTACTCATTTATATAGCTAGATAGCTAAAATGAGTAACTTTTGCCGAAGATAGATTTTAAGAACGTTATCAGGTAAGCTAAGACCCACTTTAACCGCCTATTTTTAGATTACCTGAATCTCTCCCAATCTCTTGACTTGCCTCGAACAGTGGCTTGAGAAAACTAAAATCCTTAAGATAACTGCTGTAAGAAACCCGTTTTCTTGATCTGCTGCTACAATTCAAGTAGATTGGAGGAAAATATATGGAGCCGGCAAACACCTTAGATGCTCTAATGCTCAAAACTATCATCAAGGAAAGCGTCCGCGAAGTTATGCGGGAAGAATGGTTTAAATTCTTCGAGATGCTGATTCCCTATGTTGATGATATAGAACAAGCTGACATAGAAGCAAACTTTAATCCTGTTGATTACAAAGACGACGGCTTCGTTGATATTACAGACTGGTTTGATCGTGAAGATCAGGATCAGTAAATCAGCCAATAAATTTTTGGAGAAACTAGATGCCAATAGCCGAAAATCTGTTTTGACTAAAATTAGTATTTTCAAAACCTGCCTTGAAACTCAAAACGTTTATCCCCCTGAAGAACTTGATATCAAAAAACTCAAAGGTGAGTTGAAAGGATTCTCCAGAATTCGTGTTGGCAAAATGCGAGTTATTTTTGAAATCGGCAAGGAGACAGACGAAATCTTTATTTATGAGATTAACTTTAGAGGCAATATTTACGATTAACTAAGCGATTAGCAACGTTCGGATTTACCAATTATTTTCGATACTTCTTTCCGCAGCCATCTAACTTTCATGAGTTAATTTAGCAAATACTGCTTCTTCTTCGTCAGCAAAGTATCCAGCTTCGACTGGGGCCACTGCTTTCTTAATTTTCTCGCCAGCAGCCAGAATAATCACCCGCTCTGGACGATTACTAGACTTCTGGCATAATTAACTTTTGAGAGTTCAAAAATGGGAAAAATAGGGATGAAGTTGCCTAAAATCTCTTTATGCCTAGTTCTCCTGACTACTGACTACTGGCTCCTTACTCCTCTCTCTGAGGTTTACTGGTCACTGATTACTGATTAGAGAATACCCGCATTAGAAAGACCGAGAACCAGTCCCGCACCGAGAATATGGCCAAAACTCATGGTAGCCAATAATTCTGGCAGACCGAAGCTTTTTTTCGAGGCTAACTGCGGTAAGGGTAAAGCAGGGCCGGCCCCGGTATTTTGGATGGCAAAATAACCGATAACGAACGCTACTAGGTTAGCTAAGGTCATGGTAATCCCGACGGATAAATTCCAGGGAATGGTTTGAGCAGTGGCTAAAAGTAAGGTGGAAGGGATCATTGGCGCTCCAGTCTTGATAAGATTTTGTTAATCACAGGGAATTATAAAAAGCTCTTGACCCGAAACTGCTTTTTGTTTGAATACTTAACAGTTTTTGTAACGTTTTGTGAATAAGATTAAATGCGAATTAAAATTTGCGGCATTACCCAACCAGACCAAGGACAAGCGATCGCTAATTTAGGAGCTACGGCCTTAGGTTTTATCCTCGTACCAAGTTCGCCTCGTTACGTCAAAATCGAGCAAATCAACGCTATTATCGCCGCAATACCCGACAAAATCGATTTGATCGGGGTTTTTGCCGACGAGCAACCGGAAATTATTCAGCAAATAATTGTTAAAACCCCCTTGACAAGCGTGCAGTTACATGGTATAGAATCTCCCGAATATTGCCAAAGGCTGCGGCAATTATTACCCGACCGGGAAATTATCAAGGCTTTGCGGATCAAAGACAGAGAAAGTTGGGAAAAGTCGGCAATTTACTTCAATAGCGTCGATACTTTACTTTTAGATGCCTACCATCCCCAATTACTCGGCGGTACGGGACATACCTTAGACTGGCAAGCCTTAGCCAGTTTTTCGCCCCCCTTGCCCTGGTTTCTCGCCGGAGGACTCAACCCCGATAATATTGGTGAAGCTTTAACCAGGCTGCACCCCCAGGGTATTGATGTCTCTAGCGGCGTTGAGCGATCGCCCGGTGATAAAGACCTCAAAAAAGTCGCCCTCTTGCTAGAGCGACTGCAAAAAATCAGTGATCAGTGATCAGTGATCAGTTAGAAGGTTTTGGGTGTTGGGGTTTTAGTTGAATTCCCCCATTTCCCCATTGCCCTGACTAGAAGAAATTAGGTTTATGACGGATCAGGTTAAGATACTCCTCGCGGGTTTTCTGCTCGTCTTGGAAGACTCCTAACATGGCACTGGTGACAGTCCAAGATCCCGGTTTCTGCACCCCGCGCATCACCATGCACATATGGGTTGCTTCCATGACTACCGCAACCCCTTGGGGGTCGAGAATTTCTTGAATCGCTTCGGCAATCTGACGGGTGAGGCGCTCTTGGACCTGTAAACGACGGGAATACATTTCCACAATGCGGGCCAATTTACTTAATCCGACCACCTTTTGATTAGGAATATAGGCAACGTGGGCCCGACCCATGAAGGGTAACATATGATGTTCACAGAGACTAAAGAAGTCAATATCGCGCACTAATACCATCTCATTATGACCTTCATCGAAAATCGCACCATTAACGAGGGTTTCTAGGGATTGTTGATAGCCCTGGGTGAGAAACTGCATCGCTTCGGCCACCCGTTTGGGGGTTTTTAATAAACCTTCTCTTTCGGGGTCTTCCCCCACCGAGATCAGGATATTTCTGACCGCATCCATCATCTGTTCTTTGTTTTCGTCGCAAGTCGGATGAATTTGGGCGGTTTTGCCATTGTGGGTGTTGCGATCGGGGCGAGTGGTCACGCGTGCTTGGATAGCGTCGGTTAGATTACCGTTTAAACCGTTAGAAGAAGCTATGGTCATAATGAGGATGCCTGTAGGCGAATTGATTGATAAATAGAAGTATTTCGGGTTATAATGCCCCCGCACTGGGCATAATGGTCATCGTTTCCACTACGGCCTGTTTGGGCAGTAACACCGCTTGCAGAATGGCCTGAGCGATGATATCCGGGGTTAACATGGCCGAGCGATCGAAATCTGCTTTGACGCTATCGCTGTCCCAGATGGGAGTATTGACAGCCCCGGGGGTGATAATCGTGACACGAATGGCGTTGGCCCGCTCCTCGATCGCTAAAATGCGAGAAAATGCCACTAATCCAGCTTTGCTGACACTATAGGCCCCCCAATCAGGAAAAAAATTATCGGCGGCGATCGAGGAAACGTTAATGATCGTGCCTCCTCCCTGTTGACGCATAGCAGGTAAAATTCCTTGCACACACTGATAAACACTGGTTAAATTCAGATCGATCACCCGCTGCCAGTCTGACAAAGGTGTGTCAGACAAGGAGTTTGTGTAACCCATACCAGCATTATTGATCAGGATATCGATCGGTCCGGATTCTTGGGCGATTTTAGCGATATTAGGAGCTACTTCCGGGATATCTGCCAAATCTAAGGGGTAAGCTTGGGCTGATACGCCTAAATCTGCCGCCATTGCCGCCACGGTTGCCAATTTTTGCTGATCGCGACCGATTAAAACCAGATTAATTCCCGCCTTGGCGAAAGCGAGGGCGGTTTCTTTGCCGATGCCGCTACTGGCTCCGGTGATCAGCGCTCGCTGTTGACGAATAACAGAGTTCATGGTATAGTTTGAAATCTCTTAATTCTTGGTAGTTAGGGCAAAATTTTGGCGGTTAGGGGGACCCTAGAAAGGTTTAAGGGAGTTGGGTTAGATCGGAGCAATTTTTCTCGTACCAAAATTGCTGCGGCCCACCCGGGCGGGGGGAAGCATTGACTATCGGGTAGGTTCAAGATTAAGAATCGTTACAAAATTTTACCTAGCCAATTATAGCACTGTTAAGTCAGAGATCACTAATTTTTGTGTATATTTAGATATCTAACCAGCGAGGGAAAAAAGCGGACTGGTTGGCAAGAATTGTTGAGGCTGCCTTGAAACTCCCTCCCCCCGCGCTGAAAACTACTCACCGGAGGAGATGGCAGCGGTGGGTTGAGTGCGATTGACAATCACCACTCGATCGCCGACAACGGGACTTCTAGCGAGGAGAATTCCCTCGTTATCCCTCATTTCCAAGCGGCGAAAATCGAGACTTTGGCAACGTTGAAAAACCGAATTAGCCAATTTATCCTGTTGTGATGCCTCGAGACTATACCAATTATCGCCCAAAATAACTACTAGACGACTAGCCAAAAAGTCCGCTTCTATAGTAGAAATAATCCCGGTGGGATAACGAGTAGTTAAATCGGTAATTTCCTCTTGAATAGCTGCGACTAAACTTTGTTCGGGAGTTAATCGTGGTTTTGCTTTAGTAATCGGGACGGGAATCGGTGCCTCTGGTGCGGTTAATTCTGGGGGAGTTTCGATAATTTCCCCGGCTGCCGGTGGGGGACTAGAGACAACTTCGGGCATATTTTCGGCAATTTCCGCCGGATTTTTCGGTAAACTGATCACGGCTACTAAGAGGATAGTGACTAAACTTCCTGTTAACAAGCCGGTGATTAACCAATCGGGAATTTTTTCGCTAATTCCTGCCGGTAAAAGTCGGCGAATTTTGTTCAAAATTGCCGTCCACCACCCTTCCACCTGCTCGAAATCCGGTAAAATATCGTCGATTCCCTCGGCTGCTTCGATGGGAGAATCTGGGGTTAAACTTTGCTCAACTCCGGCGAATTCGTCTGGTTTTAAAGCAGCGGCTAACTGTTGCGTTGAGTTAAGAAGATTATCAATAGCAACTTTTGGGGGTAACACTATCCCCGTTCCCGTGTTAAGTTGGGAAACGATCGAATTTAACTGCTCGATCGCCTCTTGTAGTCGGATCACCGTTTCTGCTTGGCTGAAATTCTCTCGCTCATTTGGTTGAGTCATAATCTTTCTTAACTCGCTGCCATTCTTTTTCAAAATATCATTCTATGCGCCGTTTTCTCAGTTTTTTAACCAGTATTTTCCTTGTCTTCCTAACTGCTTGTGGTAGTGTCACTCCCCCCCAAGAATTTGCCCCCCCTGGAGAAATCGTCACCAAAGCCCTTTTATTACAATTTCGTCACACATCCGATCGCCTTAGTCAATCTTTACAGATCGATGAGCCGTCGGTAAAAATTGCTAAAATTAATGTCACCAGTCTGGAACCGATTTATGTGGGTAATTTGCCCGCTTATCACTTGCAGGGAGATTACGATCTAACTCTACAATTGCCCCATCAAAAAGATACCAAACAACACAACAATTTTGATCTTTATTTACAAAGACAGATCGAGGGGAAAACTTGGCGTTTACTCGAAGAAGTTGCCTCCCAATGGCGCAGCTATTTAGTGAGATAACTGGAAAAAGCCCGGGGATTTTGCTAAGTAGCTGGTTATAATCAAATTGAAGATAGATTTTGGGTTCGATCCCCCCTGCCCCCCTTGATAAGGGGGGTGCCGATAGGCGGGGGGATCTACCCTTGATAAGGGGGGTGCCGATAGGCGGGGGGATCTACCTTAGCAATGACAATCCTCAAAGGGAAAATTTAGCGATCATGATTACCTGTCCTCGTTGTCAGCACAAGGTCGATAGTCAAGCCTTACAATGTCCCTACTGTGCTAATATTTTAAAGGCTTATGGTCATCCCGGCATGACCCTACATCAAGCTGTCACTGGCGAGTTTTTGTGTGAGACTTGTCTGTATCATGGCGATGATAGCTGTAATTTTCCCCAACGTCCCTACGCTACCAGCTGCACTTTATACAAAAATAGCCAAATAATAGCCGAAAAAATTCCTCCTCTCCCTCTTCCTAGGGTTTTTAAAAATTGGTGTCTCAGAAATAAGGGATTATTGCTATTATTAACCATGATTTTGGGCAGTATTACTTTGGCTTTTATAAACTCACGTCGTTAATTTTTTTGCTGGCGATCGAGCCTTGATATGAATCTAGATCGAACCAGAAAGTTGTGCCAATTCCCACTTCACTAATCAAATGAATTTGACTATAGTGTTTTTCGATAATATTTTTGACGATCGATAATCCTAATCCCGTCCCTTCTAGGGTATGAACGCGATTTTCTACCCGATAGAAGCGATCAAATATAGCAATTTGATCCTCGGCATCGATGCCAATACCAGTATCGGATACTTCCACGCGAATTTTGAGAGTTTCTTGGGGATTATCTTTGCTGATTTCATAGGCACGAATCACCACTTTACCGCCAGCAGGAGTAAATTTTAGGGAGTTACCGACTAGATTAGTTAATACCTGTAAGAGTAGATCATAATGACCTAAAATTGGCAGTAAATTGGCTTCAATGTCCGAGCTTAATTCTAGTCCTTTATCCCTAGCATTGAGTTGATAAGTCCTCAGGGTTTGTTCGATTAATTGTCCGATATCGAGCGCATCTAAGTTATAGTTACGCGAGGATTCTAACCGAGAAAGATCGAGAACATCATTAACCAAACGAGTTAAGCGATCGGTTTCATGATTAGCGGTTTCTAAAAACTCTCTTTTTTCTGTATCGCTGAGATCCTCACCAAATTCTGTCAGGGTTTCAATAAAAGATTTGATGTTAAATAAAGGGGTTCTTAACTCATGGGAAACATTGCTGATAAATTGACTTTTTGCCTCATTTAATTCTGTTTCTCTGGTAATATCCTGTAGCGTCACAGCAATTCCCCGGACATTCTCCCGATACTGATCGAATACCTGAGTTAACAAAATGCGAATTGTGCAGGGTTTCGGGTGAGTTAAAGACAATCTAAATTCCGCCGGGGAATAGTTATTATTTTCCTGATAAATAACAGCATTTTTCTGATTTTGATTAGCGGATTCTTCTGGTTGGAGGGTTTCTCCCGCCGCAATTTGATAGAGAGGTTTAGTTAGTTTAACCGTTAACTCCGAAGGAAAAAGATGTAGAACATTTTTACCGATAATTTCCTGATCTTCCCAGCCAAATATTTCCCGAGCTGCGGGATTAATCAATAATAATTGAAAGTTAGTATCTAAGAGAATTGCTCCATCAGCAATAGTGGACATTAACGTATCTAGTTTGGCTTTTTCGGCGGTCATTTCTTCGATATTTTGTTCCTCGTATCGTTCTAACTTTTCCGCCATTTCATTAAAACTGAGAATTAATTCCCCTAACTCTCCTCCCAGGGGTAAATCAACGCGCTGCTTAAAATTTCCCGCTGCAATATTTTTGACCCCGACTAATAACTCCTTGATTGGTTTGGTGATAGTTAAAGCATTAAAAACTGCCCCGAGAATCACCATGGCCCAAATCGAGACAAAAACGGCAATAGTAACATCACGGGTTAGATTAGAAGAAGCCACCACAATAGCGTTAGGATTGATCCCGATCGCCAATACTCCCAAATATTTGCCCTCATGATTCAAGGGAACAAAGACATCGGTTACTTCACCGTCGGGGGTTTTATGCTGACGGATGAGGGGAGTTTCCCCATTTTCGCCATAATTTTCCGGTAATTGAATGCGACGCTCGATCGTCAGGGAGTTCTTAACTTCGGCGGTAGAATAGGGAATGCCGAAAAATATTTCACCCTCCTCGTTAGCGTAGATCAAATAACGAACACTGGAGGTACTACTATAAAAACGGGCTGAAAAACGGGCTAAATCGGTTAAATTGTCCTCAGCAATGAGGGGGGAGACATTCGCGGCTAATAACAGCCCTAGATCCCTGCCAAAACGGGTATCATTGAGACGGACATCCTGCTGGATTGTGTTAACCGCCCAAAAGGTTAAACCACTCATCAACAAAGAGACGGCTAAAGTAGCCGCAGCCATTAATTTAGTTTGGAGAGTGAATTCGGACCACCAACGGGCGATCGCTTTTCGGAGAATGGGCAGAAAATTAAACACGGTTAGGCAGCATTAATCGGTGTTCTTAAGGAGTCTATCGCTCAAATCGCGGGTTAATATGATCATCTTAACTCATTATTAAGCTGGTAGCCGTTAAACCAGCACTAATCAAAGCCTAAGTCTCCGAGAAAGTTAAGAAATGCCCAAAAGCGCCAATAGTTCTAATTTTAGCCACCCCCGGTACTTCTGTGGTGTAAATACTGAACACACCTAAATTTTGCCGTTGACTAGAGGTTTCGATCGCTGGTTTTAAGATTTGATTTTTGATCACATTTCTGGCTGCCACCGGCAAAGAATCGATCGAGTCACAGAGACTGATTTTCTCGCAGGCGATTTTGTCGGCATGAGCGAGAAGTTTTTCGGCGGCGTATTCGCTGTAAAGTTCTTGGGGGGGATTGGTAAATCCCATAATCCCCGCTATTACCCCCAGGGCGATCGCTCCCTTGAAGAAATTACCCCCCATAGCTACTTAGCTCCTTGATTTTGTCTTCTCACTCTAATTTTGACAAGACATTTTCGATCTGGCTAGGGGGCAGTGTTAATTTCTTAAACCAATACCGGGTGCATAGCACTCTAGTACATTTCCCGTGAGACTGCAACTAACTAACAGATAATCACAGTGAGAACAGGCGGTGCTAACGAGATGGTGT
Organism: Microcystis sp. LE19-131.1A; assembly: GCF_027532015.1. Lineage (NCBI taxonomy): Bacteria > Bacillati > Cyanobacteriota > Cyanophyceae > Chroococcales > Microcystaceae > Microcystis > Microcystis sp. LE19-131.1A. The sequence goes on from NZ_JAPZSS010000026.1 coordinate 9,401, forward strand.
TCTAAAATATGCTGTCTTTCGGCAAAATTTCCACAATTAGGACAGCGCACTTGTTGCAGGGTGATCATAGCAAACCTCATTAATTAGTTATGTTTTGTATATAAAGCTAGTTTTTCTTGATCCCAATCGGTTTAAGCCTATTTTTTCCTTGATCCCCATTATGAACTCGATCATCTGATCTGGCTAGTAATTTTTACTAAACTTTGCAATTTTTCTTGAAAAATTTAACAATTTCTTCCTAGGGTTTTTTACCGTGATCGGATATGTGTCGGTAATTTTGGCGAAGAGAAAGCCGGAAAGTAAACTCTTAAACTGCTAATCCCTTACTGCTATAATTACGGCTGAGATTATTGATTATCCTATGAAGTACGCTCTGGTTCACGAGTGGTTAACCCCAAAAGCGACGGGGGGATCGGAATTAGTGGTTAGGGAGATTTTACAATGTCTAGAGGCGGATTTATACGCTTTGATCGATTTTGAGTCCACTAATCCCGATAGTTATCTCTATGGTCGCTCGATCGGGACAACTTTTCTGCAAAATTTCCCGAAAGCGAGAAATGGCGTACAAAAATACTTACCTTTTCTTCCCTTGGCGATCGAGCAGTTAAATTTAGAGGATTATGATGTGATTTTATCCTCCTCCCATTGTGTGGCTAAAGGGGTTTTAATACGACCGGATCAGGTTCACATTTGTTATTGTCACACTCCGATGCGTTATGCTTGGGATTTAACTTTTGACTATCTGGCTAATAGTAAGTTAGGACAGGGATTACCCGGTATTTTCACCCGTTATCTTTTGCATGGTTTGCGTCAGTGGGATGTGATTTCTGCTAATCGTGTGGACTATTTTCTGGCTAATTCCCACCACACCGCTAGACGAATTTGGCGCTGTTATCGACGGGAGGCAAAAGTTATTTATCCTCCCGTACAAATTGAGCGTTTTCCCTACCAAGAGAAAAAAGAAGATTTTTATTTAGTAGTCTCTCGTTTGGTTAGTTATAAAAAAGTCCCTTTAATTGTGGAAGCGTTTAATCAATTGGGATTACCCCTAGTGGTTATTGGAGATGGTCCCCAGATGGCTTTAATTCGACAGTTAGCCAGGGATAATATTCAGATTTTAGGTGCGGTTTCTGATCGAATGGTAGCAGAATATATGTCGAGAGCAAAAGCGTTTATTTATGCTGCTTGTGAAGATTTTGGTATTGCTTTAGTGGAAGCGCAAGCTTGTGGTACTCCCGTGATTGCATTTGCTGCCGGAGGTGCTTTAGAAACCGTGCGGGATCTGCGGGAAAATTCTCCCCAGGGAACAGGATTACTTTTTGGGGAACAAAATCCCCAATCTTTGGTAGAAGCGGTTAAATATTTTGTGGATCAGGGTGATAGAATTGCTCCAGAAAGTTGTCGGCAACAGGCTAATAAATTCACTCCAGAGGTTTTTAGAAATGCTTATAGTTTGTTTATAGAGGAACAAATTAACTTAATGGTCAAACAATCCCAGCACTATAGCTGATCTTATTTTTTGTATCCTCAATTACGATTCAGCCACAAATAGGAGAATTTATTTTCACTTTTAGCATTGAAATATATCCTAAATTAGCACCATAACTACGGCCGTTTCTCAGATACATGAGGCTTGTTTTTACCTCTGAAATACTTGATTAGCCAAGATTAATCCGTACTTCACCTTTGCGACAAAGATTTGTCTGATTGACAAAATTAGATAAAAAGACGATACTTGTGATCGAAATAATTACTGGATGAGATTCTATGAGTATCCCTCAAAAACTGAGTAAAGATGCTTTGATAATGACGGCCGCTATCAATCCGGGAGCGACACCTTACGTCAAAATGTCCGATCCAGAAGAACGACTGTTTCAGTATTTATGTAGTTTAGTTTCCTGGATTCAATTTTCTAATATTTCACCAATTATTTTTTGTGAAAATACTGGCTATCACTACGACTACAGCGAAATTATTCAAATGGCTAAAAATTTTAATAAACATTTAGAAATTTTATTATTTGTAGGTAATAATGAGTCTTATAAATATGGCAAAGGCTGGGGAGAGGGAAAAATTATTGAATACGCATTTAAAAATAGTAAAGTTTTGCATCAGCAAAATCGCTTTTACAAAATTACTGGTCAATATTTTTTGAGAAATTGCAATGAAATTATCGATTTACATCAAGAATATGATAATATTTTCGTTCAAAGTAAAATTCGAGAAGAATACTCCGATAGATTATACAAATATCCTCCAAATATTAGCCCAACTGAAGCTTTAAGAATTACCTATCGCTCTTTACAAAAATCTTTATTCTATCTCAAAACAGGACAGGGATTTAGTAGGGCGAACGTGGATTATCGAATTAAAACATTTTTCTATAAAGCTAACATCAGATTTTTTCAAGAAAATCTTCTAAAATCTTACAAAAAAGTCAATGATCGAGAAGGATATGTTCTTGAAAAAGTTTATTGTGATGATTTAAAAAATCGAGATTTTCTCCAAAATTTTCTCCTCAAACCTCAGTTTATCGGTCGTTCAGGTACAGGAGGAGACTTACTCAGCGGCTTAGATTATGACGAATCTATTAAAACACTAGCGAGAAGATTAATGACTTAATCAAAAGATGTTTTTACCAGCAGGTAAATTCTAATAAATTTATCAGCTTGTCGAGTTGAGGAAATTTTGTCAAGACTAGGAGAGAAGAATCATGGCTACATACTGGAAAAGAATCAAAGTGGTTGCTTATATCGACTCAGGTTAGGGAAGATTTGAGAGTTTTTGTAGAATAAATATAAGTTGTGATGACAGAAAAGCGAGGATTATAGCCGTGCCTTGGAATCGAGTTAATCAATGGGTAGAGAGACGCTCTTTAGTGGCCCTAGAATCAGCTTATCAGAGAGCGCTAAAAATTAAAGCGATCGAAGATAAACATTTTGGGGGACAAAAAATTTCCCCAGCTGCCGTGGGAGGAAAAAGTGTTTATGATTACTTTCAAAGTACCCTAGAGCGAGAATTATTACAGATACGTTTCGATTTAACTCAAGTGCGTCTGGGTAATTTTCTTAACCTGCAAACTAACCCAGAAAATAATAACATCCTAGAGACTTTAAAGGCGATCAAGGATATTATCGGTAAATATCGCCTAGATTTAGGGGAATTGCTGCCCCCATTACCGAATAATCAAACCCCAAATCTGCCTAATACCAATCTCACCAGTGATAAACCCAGGGATAAAGATAACCAGATAATTTCTCCTGCAA
>NZ_JAPZSS010000322.1:0-18210 GCF_027532015.1 Microcystis sp. LE19-131.1A
GAGATTTAACAGGTGGCAAAATCGCGATCGCCAATCAGTGTTGGACGGGTGTAATTTCAGCTATTCAGTCATTATGAGGGTTATGACATTTTTGGTGGGGGTGCTAAAATCTGCTTCTAGCATCAAAATGAGAATTGCTGCCACACCCCACACCCTGCCCCCACGAAAAACTTTTTGCCGCAAACCCTAATTAACGACAAAAAAAGGGTGAACCCTGTCCACCCTCCCACAATTATTCACAAAAAAAGCTTAATAGCGTTTTTTTCTGTCACCACCACCACCATTGAAGGGCGCACGCTCTTCACGCTCGCGGGCTTCGTTAACTTTAATTGATCGCCCCATCCAGTCAGCGCCATCTAGTGCCTCAATCGCTTTGGCTTCCTGGGCTTTATTTTCCATTTCCACGAAGGCAAAACCGCGTTTGCGGCCTGTCTCTTTGTCAACGGGAATATGGACTCTTTGGACCTTGCCGTAGTCTTGAAAGACCTCGACCAGATCATCTTGGGAAATCTCGTAAGAGAGATTACCAACAAAAATAGACATAATACTTGAATCCTCGAACAATACTCGAAACGGTGTGGAGACACAAAATTCAGGGAGAAGCCGAACAATACTAAAGTAAAAGACTTACCGAATTAATACTGAAAACGAACTTGAACACTAATCTTGACTCTCGCCTCGATCATAACACGAAAAGACTGGAGTTAATGTTAACTTTTATGCTTCAGGGGAAGAGACTATTTTGGCTATCGGTGGCTACTCCCTCAACCGCCAGCTTTTTTTTCCCGACGAAATAACCAAATCATCAGGGCCACCACACCGATTTGTAGGGCAAAATTGGGTAAAGCGGTGGCTACGTCCCTGCCTGCCGCTAATTGGGCCAGAAAAACCACCGCACCAATAAAACCGGAAGCACCTAAACCGAGATAGATAAACTGCCGCAGACCTCGGTAGGGATTAGCAGCTTCCTCTTTCAATCGGGCGTATTTTTGGGGATCGAGTCGAGGGGATTTGCTCATAAAAAAATCTTTCTAGCTTTGTATCTATTGTCCGTGATATAATCGGAGACTGGCAATGTGCCGATGTAGCTCAGTGGTAGAGTAGTTGATTCGTAATCAATTGGTCGTGGGTTCAAATCCCATCATCGGCTTGGGGTTTTACCTCCCGGAAGTTGACTAAGAAATACTGGTACAGTGGTTAAATGCCTTGGTTTTGTGGCGGCTATGGCAAAACCCCCTAAGGCCTTTGCCGGGGATTTGCGGCTCTCTTGGGTTTGGTGGGTAAAATCTATTCTCAGATACATTCCCACTGGCGAGCGAATGGAACGAACCACAAAGACACAAAGATTGATCGGTCTTATATAAGTTAAACTTATCACACCAAGAGTAAGAGAGCCGATTGACTTCAATAAGCCATTTTAGCAGCAAACAAGAGGCTCTTCCGGTTTCTGTGTGGAAACGAAGCCTATACTGATAGTTTCTTCGGCAAAATAGTCGTAAAAGTCTTTCTCCGTCAACATTTCACGATTCCATAAGCAAAAATTATCACACAAAGTCGAGAAGAGCCAACAAGAGGTAAAAGAGTTAATTCCTCTAACCGATCGTTCCCTATTTTGGGCGAAATCTTTGGTAAAAAATCAGCTAGTTACTAAAGAAAAGTTTGAATAATTTCTGCGATCGCTTGACGTTGGCAATCGTCATATCCCCAGCGTTCTAGAAAGGCTTGATATTCTCCTTGTCCTGTGTTTAAACTGGTAGCTAATTGTCGTAATTTTTCCCCCAAGGCTGGCGATAATAACTGCTTAATTAGTTGACTGGTTTTTTCTTGGACTTTCTCAGAACCTCGAGCATTTTCTTCGTCTCCTTGACTGCGATGATAGATGACCATTGCCGTGGACATGACCAGATTTTTAACTAATAATTCATTCACCAATGTCGGGGAAGTTTTTAAAGCGGTGATTACCTCCAAACTAGGATATTCCGTATAGGATAAATCGCTGGTTGAATAAGTAACAAAGAATCCTCTGGCTCCATTTTCTGTGGAGACTAACTCAGTAAGTTTTTGAGTGATTGTATCGGTATCTAAAGACTGAATTTTACTTAGTAAATCTTGAGTTTGTTGGATAGCATTTTCAAAAGTTATACCCATAATAATAAATAGCCTTCTGTGAAGTTTAATAGAAAAATACTAAGCATCTAAATTATTTAACCAATTAGTTAAATCCTCCCCTGTTGAAAAATCCAATAAAGCTTCCCCCGCTCGTTCTAGATCATCAATATTCAAGGTCATAATCCGACTCTCTAGAGCCACATCAATAGCTCCTAACTTACGTTTAATCAGACGAATAATTAGATTTCTTTCTCTTGCTAAACCTTGTTCTAAACCTTGTTCTAAACCCTGTTCTAAACCCTGTTCTAAACCGCGGCGCATCCAACTGGTGGTAATCTGCATAACTCCCTCCTGTTCGGGTTGAATAAATGTGCTAATCTCCTGTTGAAATTCTATCTCCTCGGACGAGTTGAGATTGAGATAGGTATCGACAAAGCCTGAAATCAATTGCATTCTAGCGGCATCTAATCTTAATGTTACCAATAATCTTAGACATTGTGCTTTAACTTTTGCTCTATCGCGAGCATCAATTTTCATCTTAGCCATCAAAGCGGCTGCGACGGGATTAGCTTGATTGATAAAATCTCGCCAATTCAAGCGATTTAACTGGACAACTTGATAGTTAAATTCTAACACTTTTAAGTCAGGAAACTCAATTTTATATTGACGAATTGCTTCTTTTTGCGGACGCTCATAGGAGAATATGACAATGGGATAAACTGGTAAGGCAAATTTTTGATGCAGACGAGCGAAATAAGTAAACATTCGCCGATTAAATTCTGGTTGAGAGCTAGACTGTGCTTCTAGATGAATTAAGAAAAATGATGATTGTCCTCGAAATTGAACTTGAGCGACTAAATCACTTTCATACTTTTCTCCTTCCGTGACATCGGTAAAGACTTCCTTGTCTAAAAATGTGATCTGATTAAGCTCTAAATAATTGATAATCTCAGGAAAAAATAACTGAATAAATTCAACAAAAAAAGTCGCAATTAATTCCTTAAATAAACGATCATGGTCAATAACATTATTCATACCTAATAATTATAAACGAGGAATCCTTCAGCTTATCTTCATACCTTTTTGTAGTAATTATCAAGGATTTTCCAATGACCAGCGCTAGGAGACAAAGAAATTAAATCCTCGATATTGCCTTCCATGCCAATTACCATAAAAGTTGGTTTTTATTCAAAAAATTTTTATCAATTTTTCATCCCTACCCAACCTCAGCAAAAACTTGCCGAACTGCTTGGGCTACTCGCTCAATTTGCTCGTCTGTGAGAGCTAAACCGCTAGGCAGATAAAAACCCCTGCGCGCCAGTCTTTCAGCCACGGGACAGGAAATATTTTGCAATAATCCCATTTTGTGAAATACCGGTTGTTCGTGCATACACCAGAAAAAAGGACGCGTACCAATCTGATGTTCTTTGAGGCGTTTCATCGCTTTCATAGCATCAAAGTTAACCTCATCTTTGAGAACAATACCATAAACCCAATAAATATTTTCGGCATAATCAGTTTGAGGTAGAGGCAATTCTAGACAGGGGATATTTTGCAATAATTCCCTGTAGCGTCTGCCCATTTTTCTTTTGCGCTGGACAAAAGTTTCTAGCTGTTCTAATTGGGCTAAACCCACTGCCGCTTGCAGATTAGTCATCCTCAGATTCCAGCCCAGTTCTTCGTGAATAAAACGTCGTTGGGGCTGAAAATATAAATTTCTCAGGGAACGACAACGCTCAAAAATATCCTCTTGGTTGGTGACAATCATGCCCCCTTCCCCAGTGGTAATATGTTTGTTGGAATAAAAACTAAAGATGCTGATATCACCGAAACTACCACAGGGTTTACCTTGATAGGTTTGACCGTGCATTTCCGCCGCATCTTCAATAATTTTCAAACCGTATTTTTGAGCTAATTCTAAAACTGGAGTCATTGCCACCGGTAATCCGTAGATATGAACCACCATTATCGCTTTAGTGCGGGGCGTGATTTTTGCCTCTATCTGAGCGATATCCATGTTCCAAGTCTGCGCTTCGCAGTCCACCACCACGGGAATCGCCCCGGCTTTGACAATGGCGGCCGCGCAGGAAATGATGGTAAAAGTGGGAAGAATCACTTCATCCCCCGAACCAATTCCTAAAGCGACGATGGCCGCTTCTAAGGCCATAGAACCATTGCACACGGAAACGGCATACTTTCGCCCAACAGCGAGGGCAAATTTTTCTTCAAACTTCTCAACGAAGGGACCTTCCGAAGAAATCCAACCGCTATCAATACATTCGTTAAGATACTGTTTTTCCTTGCCCGCAAGTAGTGGCTCATTGACAGGAATAAAGCTACTCATTCTATCTCTGCTCCTGCCATTTTAACCAAGGTTTCCTCAATTCCTGTAAAGCGAGCTTTATCCTGATTACCAACATAGGGACCCTGTTTTACTTCAATCATTTCTATTTCTTCTAAGACTTGGAAACCATGGCCACCTTGGATCAATAAAACCACATCCCCATCTCTCAATATATGACTTTCTAGATATTTTTGGTCGTCATCATAGAAATCTACCCGCAGTTTTCCTTTTTTGATAATTAAGACTTCCTGGGTAAAAAATACTTCCCGTTGTACTTTGTTATGAACGTGGGGCATAATACTTTTTCCCGTCGGGTGTCTCATATAGGCCAACTGTTGGGAAAAATCGTCGGGAGTTAGGAAATGAACTCCCTCTTGGTTAAACTCTCGTCGGAGAATTATCGCTAAAACTTTACCCTCTTTCATGATTTGAGAAATTGGCAAAGAGTTAAATTTACTTTCTGGCTTATTTTTCTGATTTGGTCGGCAGAGAAAATCCAAAGATAAAAAGTCTGCAGCTAGTTTAAACATGAATTGAACCCTCCTTAGGAAATGGTTGTGAGAAAGGCTGAAATTAATTTACAGAAAAGAAACGGCCAACCTATGACTAACTTTTGTTACCCCTAATAGGCCAGGGTGAGAGCATCTCAAACGCTATTGACAATTGACTTGTGATCCGCGTCGGCATTTCAAGTGATACCAGTCAATCATCATAGTTACGAACTCGACCCATTTGGTTGATTTTTGCTTAACAATTGAGATGGCAAATTCTACTTAAATATGCCTGAACCAGCCTCTGGGTAAGCAACTCACATAAAGTTTATTTGATCAAGGATTGTTAAGATTGGCTTACCCTCCTAATGGGCCGATTTAATTTACTAAAGCTTAATCTAATTAATAAGATATTGATTTAGTTAATACAGGTTTAATCTGGATTAAGGCAATGACATTATACCATACATTTAAAAAAATACAAGCGTAAATTGGTTTTTTTAAAATCTTTTTATAGACGAGCTTAACTTATCTTAAAATGTAGTGTACGGCTTACCTGCCATCCTTATTTGACTGACGGCTAACTGCTATATTTTCTGATGATGATATAAATAGCAAAAACTATAGACGAATAGCTATGAGCTTTGGTGAAGAATTTCAATTACTGCTGCGGGCGCGCTATCCTCTCATCTATATTACCACCTTAGAAGAAGAACGTCTCGAAAAAGCGATCGCCGATATTGCCAAACAGAGCAATAACCGTGCTGTCTATGTCTGGGATTTTGTGGATGGTTATCAAGATAATCCCAATAATGAGAACTTTGCTCGGCGTAATCCCCTGCAAGCTCTTGAGTTCGTCGAAAAGCTGCCGACTAACATCGCCGCCATCATGATTTTACGCGATTTCCAGCGCTTTCTCGAAGATATTTCCATCGCCAGAAAATTGCGTAATCTTGCCCGTTCCCTGAAATCTCAGCCTAAAAACCTAATTATCGTCGCTTCCGAACTGTCTATCCCCTCGGATCTCACCGAAGTAATCACCGTCGTCGATTTTCCCCTCCCCAGTGGCGAAGAAATTAAACAGGAAATTCAGCGATTAATCGCTGCCACCGGACAACCCGTCAAAGAACCACTCCTCGATGAATTAGTGCTTTCTGCCCAAGGATTATCCCTAGAGAGAATTCGTCGGGTTTTAGCTAAATGTTTAGCCAGTCACGGCAAAATTGAGCCAGAGGACGTGGAATTAATTTTGGCAGAAAAACGCCAATCGATTCGTCAAACCCAGATATTGGACTTTTATCCCGCCACAGAGCAGATTTCTGACATCGGCGGCCTAGATAATCTCAAAGATTGGCTGATTCGTCGCGGTGGTGCTTTTAGTGAACGCGCCCGCGCCTACGGTTTACCCAATCCCCGGGGTTTACTATTGGTGGGAATTCAAGGGACGGGTAAATCCCTGACAGCGAAAGCTATTTCCCATCATTGGCACTTACCCCTACTACGTCTAGACGTGGGGCGTTTATTTGGCGGATTGGTGGGAGAATCGGAATCGCGCACCCGTCAGATGATTAATCTCGCCGAAGCTTTAGCTCCCTGTGTGCTGTGGATAGACGAAATCGATAAAGCTTTCGCCGGAGCGGAGGGAAAAGGCGACGGAGGAACCACCGGACGGGTTTTCGGGACTTTTATCACTTGGTTAGCGGAGAAACAATCGCCAGTTTTTGTCGTCGCTACGGCTAATAACATCCAATCTTTGCCCCCGGAAATGTTGCGAAAAGGACGCTTCGATGAGATATTTTTTGTCGGACTACCTAGCCAAAAGTCCCGCGAGGAGATTTTTAGCGTTCATCTGGGGAAAGTCCGGCCCCATAATCTAAAAAGTTATGATATAAAGCGACTAGCCTACGAAACTCCTGATTTTTCGGGGGCAGAAATCGAACAAACCATCGTGGAAGCGATGCACATCGGGTTTAGTCAAAATCGCGACTTTAGCACCGATGATGTGCTTGAGGCCGCTAGTCAGATTATACCCCTAGCCCGCACTGCTCAAGAACAGATCCAGTTTCTACAGGATTGGGCCAAGTCCGGTAAAGCTCGTTTAGCCTCTCGCGATGATCGTTTTAATGTTAATCCTAACAGTTAATTTAGCACCAATATGAAGCGTTTATCTGGTTTATTACAATTTATGGTTGGTTTTGTCCTGGGAGTGGTCATTTTAGTCGGTGGGGCCACTGCTGTCGCCTATATACTTCTCTCTGGTATGAATTCTAATCCTCCTAAACCCGTCTTTACCGAGGAGAAAAAAGAGGAAACTAAGGAGGAAAAAGCCGCTAAACCCATCCCCACTACTCCCGTCCAAGAACAACCCCAAGCTGAGGTGAAAGAGTCTCCCACAGCTGCCCCAGCACCAAAAGCTGCCCCGAAACCCAGTCCCGAAGAAACAAAAAAAGAAACCACATCCGAGGGTTATCAAGCGCGGGTGACATGGCAAAGCGGTTTAAGTCTGCGCTCGGAACCTACCAGTGAATCCACTCGTCTCGGCGGTCTGGATTATAATACTAAAGTCAGTGTGGTGGGAACCAGCAGCGATGGGCAATGGCATCGCGTGCGTCTGTCCGATGGTCGCGAAGGTTGGATTAAAGCGGGTAATATTTCCAGAGTCGAGTAAATATTTATAAGGGTTAGGTTTTCTAAATCTACCCCTTTCCCTAATCAGTAATTGGACAAAATTAAATTGACACTCTGGCAGGAGAGAACCCCAGAACTGCTCAACTCCAGAAGTAAAAAATATCTGTGATTAATTCTGTCTAGGTATTCAATCACTACTTCAAGAGCGATTATCGCGATTAACTTTTCTGATTAACCAATAACTTGCCGCTAAAGCTAAGGTTCCCACGGTGAGCGCAATTAAATCATCTTTACTGTATTTCTTGGGATCGAAAATAATAATTTTTCGAGAGATGGCAATTAAAGCCGTAACTACGACTAATTCAACCTGTACGATGTGTTTTCTTAAGTAAGCAGTGACGTTTTCTAATAACTCTAAGGCGATTAAAATATTGAGAAATAATCCGAAGATTTCAATTAAAGTTTTACTAAAAAAACCGACGGGTTCCGTAGTAAATAAATCTTGGATTAAGATAACTACTAGATCATAAAGAGAAACAATAATAACAACAATTAAGGCTACGGATAAAACCTTAGAAACTATGTTTTCAATGAGATGAATCGACCTCATGAAATCTTCATCGCGCCATTGTTGACCAAAATTGATAAGTAGTTTCCGTATCTGTTTGAGCATGATCAATTAAGTAAAAAGTAAAAATTATTATTGTATTTTATTGCTAATTGTTCTATTTAGTTAATAAGTAAGCTGATCCCCCCTTGATCCCCCCTTAATAAGGGGGGTATCTGACAATTTTTAAAATCTACCTACTTAGAAATAATCTTACTTGAAGAAGGCTTCCCTAAAAAAAAAATCTAGGTGCGATCGCTTTTAAGTCAACCGCACCCCAAACTAATACAAATGCTCGCATCTAGCTGACATCATCGTGAGCGAAACGATTATAGAGGAAGTCGAGGGCATAGTTACGCAGACGATAATATTCCGGATCCTCCATAATTCTCTCCCGATCGCGGGGACGGGGGAAATGAATATTCATCACTTCGCCGATTTTCGCTTCTGGTCCATTGGTCATCATCACCAGCTTATCAGCGAGGAAAAGAGCCTCATCGATATCGTGGGTAATCATCAACACCGTACAGCGTTTATCTTGCCAGATTTTCAGCAATTCTTCCTGTAATTCCTCTTTGGTAATCGCATCCAAAGCGCCGAAAGGTTCATCAAGAATCAACACTTCCGGACGGATAGAAAGGGCCCGGGCGATCGAAACCCGTTGTTTCATCCCCCCGGAGATTTGGGGAGGGGTTTTGTCCATAGCTTCGGTTAAACCCACCATAGCTAAATGGTCGCGCACGATCGAGCGTTTTTGTGCCTCTGGAGCATTGGGAGACACCGCATCTACCGCGAGATAGACATTTTCAAAAACGCTTAACCAAGGCAATAAAGCATAGTTTTGAAACACTACCATGCGATCGGGACCGGGTTTAGTAATTGTCTTACCGTTAACTTTAACGATGCCATCGGTGGGAGAAGAAAAACCCGACACCATATTTAATAGGGTCGATTTACCGCAACCAGAGTGACCGATCACGCAGATAAATTCACCTTCATTGATGCTGAGATTAACATCCTTGAGGACGGTGTAGGGGCCTCTGGGAGTGGGATAAACCTTAGAAACTCCTTCAATGGTAACAAAAGCTTCTTTAGTGGGGGTCTGGGTTACTCGGTTAACGGTGTCGGTGGTGGTGTACATGATTAGTCTTTGGGGGAAATTAGATAATAGGAGCAATGGCTAGGGATAATTGGTTAGGAATTATCCCCTTAGTCGATTTTTAGGCAATTTTGCGGGATTCACTGGCACTAGGACGAGCATCAATAGCCACTTCGGCCATAGTGACGTTTTGTTTGATCTCTAAACTATTGAGATAACCGATCGGATCCTCGGCATCAAACTCGATACCATCGAATAAAAGGATCGGTGTGCGACGATATTTAATATCCCCTAGACCCAATTCCCGGGCCGCGGTACTAAAGACACCCACCCGACAGACGCGTTCGAGAATTTCTACCCAGTTACGGGGGAAAGGAATGTGGCCCCAGCGTGCCATTTGGGTCATCATCCAGAGGTGTTCGGTACGACTGGGACGATTTACCCCATCTCCATAGAACAGATGGTGTGCATATTCTTTCATCGGTCGATCGAGACTGCACGCATAGGAGTTGGGATCACCCAGTTGGATATAATCGATATTGGTACTAAGGTACTGACGACTGGCGAGGATTCGACGAATTTCTTCCTGATTCCCTTCCTCGGCACAGTAGCGACAACCTTCCAGCAGTGCTTTAACTAAAGCGACGTGGGTATTAGGGTATTTATTGGCCCAATCTTCCCGGACTCCCAGGGCCTTACCCGGGTGGCCCTGCCAGATTTCTAAGTCGGTGGCGACGGTGTAACCGATACCCTCCATGGCGGACCTGAGATTCCAAGGTTCACCGACACAGTAACCGTCAATACTACCGGTTTTCAGGTCGGCTACCATTTGGGCCGGGGGAATAGTTTCGAGGTGAACGTCTTTATCGGGGTCAATTCCCGCTGCCGCTAACCAGTAACGTAGGAGCAAATTGTGCATCGAGGAGGGGTGAACAATGCCAAAAATATGGCGCTGATCCCTCGATTCCAATAGCATCTGTCTTAAGGCGTTACCGTCAATCACCCCCTCGTCATAGAAGCGTTTAGCGAGGGTGACACCGTTACCGTTACGAGTCATAGTCAGGGCGCTGACAATCGGCAAAGGTTGCTCCTGATAACCACCGACGGTTAACCAGGTGGGCATTCCCGAAGGCATTTGCGCCCCGTCGAGGAATCCCCCCGCGATCCCGTCCACAACGCCTCGCCAACTGGTTTCCCGGACCAAATTTACCTCATCTAGACCATGTTTAGTGAAGAATCCCTTTTCTTTGGCCACTGCTAGGGGCGCGCAAGCGGTGAGGGGAACAAAACCGATTTCTAGATTGACTTTTTCTAAACCGTGACGGGCAATTACTTCGACTTTGCGAGCGCGTAGTTTTTTGATCCGTTTTTGTTGGTTGAGGAAATAGATAATTTCACTCCGGAGACTGTAGTAACTGGGGTGTTCCACCACTTCCATGCGTTTGCGGGGACGGGGGATATCTACTTCCAAAATACCGCCAATTTTTGAGCCGGGGCCGTTGGTGAGCATGACGATGCGATCGGATAATAGAACTGCCTCATCCACATCGTGCGTCACCATTACCGAGGTCATTTGGTATTCTTCGCACAGCTGCATTAACTGTTCCTGTAGATTACCTCTAGTCAGGGCATCTAACGCCCCAAAGGGTTCATCTAAAAGCAGGACTTTCGGACGGATGGCTAGGGCGCGAGCGATCGCTACCCGTTGTTTCATCCCCCCCGATAATTCGTTGGGACGTTTATCCACTGCATGACGAAGATTGACCAGATCGATATATTTTTCGACTTCAGCTTTTCTTTCGTCTTCTGATAGTTGGGCGAGAACTTGATCGACGGCTAGAGTGATATTTTCTTTGACGGTTAACCAGGGTAAAAGGGAATAGTTTTGGAAGACTACCATGCGATCAGGCCCCGGTTTTTTAATGCTTTGACCTTGCAAAGTCACCACTCCTTCCGTGGGCAAATCTAAACCAGCGATCATGTTTAAGAGGGTGGATTTTCCGCAACCGGAGTGACCGATAAGGGAGATAAATTCCCCTTTTTTTATCTGTAAATCGATACCTTTCAAGGCCACATATTCACCGCCACCACTGAGGGGGAATACTTTATCGATGTTATCGACAGCGACAAACAAACTCATAGTTTTTTCTCCTTAAATTGGCTCAAGTTTCAGTTATTTAGAAATGGGGAAAGTTTCCCCATTGATTCCCTATTGACGAACGATTTGAGTTTGCAACCAAGCCATAAAGCGATCGAGCAATAAACCCACACCACCGATATAAAACAGCGCAAGAATAATATCGCTGATGTAGTTATTTTGGTAGGCATCCCAGATAAAGAAACCGATACCGACGATACCCGACATAACGATTTCAGCCGCAATAATCGCTAACCAAGCTAAACCGATCGCAATTCTCAAACCAGTGAAGATGTAGGGAAGAGCCGAGGGAATTAATATCTTGAAAAAGAATTTTTTGCTGGACAATTGCAAGACTTGTTTAACGTTGATATAGTCTTGGGGAATTTGTTGGACACCGACGGTGGTATTAATCAAAATCGGCCAAACTGCGGTAATAAAGATAACGAATAAAGCGGCAGGTTGGTTTTGTTGTAAAGCGGCCAAAGATAGGGGAACCCAAGCAAGAGGAGGAACTGTTCTCAGGAATTGGAAAAGGGGATCGAGTGCCTTATTTAAGAAAGAATTTAAACCGACCATAATCCCAACGCCAATACCAACCACTGCGGCAAAAAAATAACCGATTAATACCCGTTGCAGACTCGCTAAAGTTTGCCAGAATAGTCCCTTATCAATGCCCCCACGATCAAAGAAAGGATACATTAAATAAGTACGAGTCCGTTCATTGGTGATTAGGTCGGATGGGGGGGGTAATTTGATTAATCCCAGCATCGAGACTAATTGCCAAACAATCAGAAAACCCAGGGTACCGATAATGGGGGGAAGAATGTCATGGGAATGCTTTTTCCAGAATTTACCGAAGTTGAAACCACCTTTACCTGTTCTGCTGACGCTACTTGCCATTTTGCCGTTTTCCTTTGTTGAAGATAAAGTTACTTGATTGGGGAGAGAAGAAAACATTTTTGGGATTAATAGACTAGATATTTTATGCCCCTAGGCTATCGAGAAAAGCTCGCTATTTTTTGATCTCCAAACTATCGAGATAAGCTTGGGGATTGGCAGGATCAAAAGTTTTGCCATCAAAGAATTTTTCGACACCCCGGGAGGTACTGGTGGGAATATCGGCCGCGGGAACTCCTAATTCTGTAGCTGCCGCTTTCCAAAGATCCTCGCGGTTAACTTTGTCGATTAATGTTGAGGCAGTGGTTAAAGTTTCTTTCGGCAAGAAACCCCAACGAACACTTTCGGTTAAAAACCAGAGATCATGACTCTTGTAGGGATAGGAAACGCTACCGGCGGGATCTTTCCAGTAGAAAACCCCTTTATTTTTGTCGGTGATTTCCGGTTTGCCGTCACCCATTTTCTGTATTCCTTTGAGGGGACCTGCGATAATTTCTTCTTTGAGGTTGAAATAAGCCGGTTTAGCGAGAATTGCCGCCGCTTCTGCCCGATTTGCCTCCTGATCGAGCCATTGCTGCGCTTCCATAACTCCTTTTAACACCGCTTTGGTGGCTTTCGGGTTTTTATCCACCCAATCGGCGCGGATAGCGAGGTATTCTTCTGGGTGATAGGGCCAGATTTCTGCGGTTAAAGCTGACATAAAACCGATCTGATCAGCCACAATTCGCGCCGGCCAAGGATCGCCGGTACTAAACGCATCCATGGTTCCCGTTTTCATGTTGGCCACGGTTTGGGCTGCGGGTACGGCAATTAGGTTAATATCCGTATCGGGGTTAATACCACCGGCGGCTAACCAGTAACGAATCCAGAAGTCTTGGTTAGCTTTCGGGAAAGTATAGGCGGCTTTGAAGGGAGTTCCCGTCGTTTTCATGCCGAGGATGTAATCTTTGGCGGGTTTCAGGTCTAAACCGATATTTTTGCCCTCGTGTTTACTTGCGATCGCAATTCCGTTACCCTGGGTGTTTAACTGCGCTAACACATACATGGGGACTTTAACGTTATTTTTGGTGATTAGTCCCTCGGAAATTAGGTAAGGCATGGGCATTTGCCACTGTCCCCCGTCAATTCCGCCCGCATCTGCGCCAATTTCGACGTTATCTCTAGCAGATCCCCAGTTTGCTTGTTTGGAGACCTCCACATCGGGCATCCCGTGTTTGGCGAAAAAGCCTTTTTCCTTGGCAATAATTAAGGGTGCGGCCTCAACGATAGGAATATAACCTAATTTAATTTTGGTGGTTTCAGGAGCCTCTCCGGGGGCCACCGCTACGGGAGAAGCAACCGGGGAAGCGGGCGCGGTGGTGCTGGTTCCACCCGTACTGTCGGGGGGATTACCCAAACAACCTTTCAGGACAACAGCCCCTGCTGTTGAAACTGCCGCCGTGGTTAAAAATTTCCGTCTCGAAAAATTTGACATAGAATCTCCTGCCTGCTGCTAAAGCAAGTATGTGTGCTGAATTATGGGTAAAGGAATCCCTCGCTAAACTTTCCTTCTAGCCTGTGCTATAGAAATTTAGCTATGGAATATTGAATCTCGATTGAACTTACTAAATAAGTCTAGCGGAATTTGGAAAAAATAATTAATCTGAGCGAGAATTTTATGTACAAAAATTTAATTCGATTGATAAGAATTAATTAAGACCATTGATATATCTAGCTTCTAGCCACTTAAAAAGGTTTCCGTAGGGCGCTGGAGCAGGGGTGATGGGGAGCAGGGAGGTGGGGAGAAACAACAAAACGAGCCAAGGGTGAGTTTTAGGAATGCGGTTCCTTCCGGCTTGGTAGAATGGACAATATGCTTTCACCTCAAAGTAATGACCAGATCTAAAAAGCCGAAATCACCGAACTCCTCTGATTCGCCTACCTCTCCTTCCTTGGCTCTGTCTTCCCTACATTTTCGTCTCCAAGCTTTAGAGGAGGAGCATCAGTGGCTCCTCAAGCAGATTGGCAGAAAACGCAACGAACTGAAGAAATTCCTCGACCAGATGCGTTCCTTAGCGACGGAGATTTTCCAGAGAGGGCAACCTCTCTATGAAAAACTTACCGACCTCGACCGCGAAATACACGCCTTTTTTGACGAAATCCTCACTGCTAGAAAAATGGGGCAGCAGACAAAAAAAAGGATTCTCGGAATTTACGAGACACTTCAGTTAACGGGGGTGATTAGCCCAAAATTTGAGGATGGAGATGAAGAACTAGACGAACTTTTCGGAGACGAAGAACCAGAAGGATCATCGGAGCAATCCGCGCAGGATTTCTTCTCTGGGGAAGACTCCTATGGCCGTCACGATGATGGAGCAGAGATATCACCTGAAAGCTCGCCTAAATCTCCTGAATCTAGACAAATACGCCGCACTTTCCTGAGAATGGCCGAGATTTTTCACCCCGACAAGGTTACAGACCCCGAAACTCGGATGCGTCACAACGAGATTATGAAGGAAGTCAACCGTGCCTATAAAGAGGGAGATATTGCCAAACTGCTCGAAATCGAACGACAGTATCAAATGGGGGACACTTTCGAGGTTGAAGGCTCATCGGAAAGCGACCTCCAACGACAGTGCGAGAGGGTTGAAACCAATAACGAACTACTCAAAAAGCAATACGAGAACCTGAAAAGAGAACTGCGCTCGGTGCGAAATACCCCGGAAGGCGAGATGGTGAGGGCCAGTCGCGCTTGTGAGAAGGATGGCATCGACCCGATTGAGCAAATGCTAGAGGAGATGAAATTACAAGTTCAATCCACCGAAAAAATCTATAATTTTGTCCGGGACTTCCGCGATAAAAAGATAACGGTTAAAGAGTTTCTGCGCGGACCGGTCAGGATGGGCAGAAGCCCGGAAGAGATGGAAGACATTCTTGATCAACTTCTGGAGCAACTTCGCGGAATCAGCCGTTAAAGAGAGAAAGCCAATATTTAGGGTATGCTGAATAAATGTGAAATATAGACGAGGTAAGGGTTTTAGGGTTCTGTTTTGCTCTCACAGGTGCAAGATTTTGAGAGAATCGTCGTTCAAAACCTTGCGTCTTCATCGGCCCGTGTCCTGTAGGGGCGAAGCATTCGGGCAATAACCTATCGGTGAAACCGTAGATTTTCTATCCGAATGCTTCGCCCCTACTTTTTGCCGCAGACCCTATTTAGGGTATGCGGCAAAAAGTTTTTCCCGGTGGCCGAGTGTAGGGTTTTACCTAATTTTTAAATCCGTTGAGTAATGCACAGAAAACGGGTTTCTCCGAGAAACCCGTTTTCTACTCATGCAAAAGGCAAAAGGGGAATAAATAATCAGTTTTTAATAACCAGATTTAGTATAAAATTTAACATTAACCCCAATTTTCCCAAAAAAATCGACCCGCCTAAGGGCAGGAAAGAAAGGAAAAGAGAAAAAATAGGGAATGAGGGTAAAAAGGGAAAAAAGAGAAAAAGGGTTAGAGAGTTCTCTTCTACAGTATCAAGAATAGTCTATATGTACTATGAGCGATAAAAAAAATCGCCGGAAAAGGGAAAAAGAGAAAAGAATAAAGGGAAATCAAGTCCTGGGGAAGCGGCAGACAACTCGAAAACCGATGTTGAAGTCGTTGCGGTTGTCGGGGTCGGTCCAGTCACGATTCGCACTGCGACAGTCCCACGGATCGTCGAGCCAAGAACCGCCGCGTAGTACCCTCATTCTTTTATCACTTAATAGTTGTATAACATTATTTTTATCAAGTAAATATTGCTCCGCGCTTTGTTCTTTATCCCAAACTTCGCTATCGGTCCGCGTTTTACCCTGATAGCTGTCGTGCCACGGATCTAAACACCATTCCCAAACATTGCCGTGCATATCATACAGCCCAAAGTCATTAGACGGAAATTGTCCTACGGGAGTTGTTTCTTTTCGGTATTTTCCTTTGGGTTCACCAGCGTAGATATCACTGGCATCATAGTTGGCCAATTCCCCCGTAATGGTTTCCCCAAAGTAAAATGGGGTGGTGGTTCCAGCTCTACAGGCATATTCCCATTCTGCTTCGCTCGGTAGCCGGTATTCCCTTCCCCTTAGTTTCGATAGTTTCGATAATCTCGCGCAGAACTCGATCGCATCATACCAACTAACTTGTTCCACGGGACGGCGATCGCTATCGGGACGGTCTTCAAAATAGGCTGGTTTGGGTTCAAGGTCTTGTTTAATTTTTAAATCCGTGCGAGAGGCGATCGCTTGCCACTGTGCCTGGGTTATGGGATATTTGCCCATGAAAAAGGGGGGAACAGTGACCTGATGTTGGGGTTTCTCATCATTATCTCCTTCTCCAGCTGGTGAACCCATCGTGAATGTTCTCCCCGGTATGGCGACCATTTCTAGGGTTATGTCGTTGCCCAAATCTTCCCCGAAATATTGGGACTGTTTCGACTCTTTTTTGATTTGCTCACCCTTCGCATTTACTCGCACGATCTCAAAGTTAAATACTGATAACAGTTGTTTTGGCTCTTCTGGAACGATTCCCGGTTGTATTGGCTCTTCTGGTTCAAGCTTGAATTGATAGGTAATTGCTCTTTCTAGTTGCTCAAATCCGTTTTCTTTCCAATAATCAAGCCGGTGAATATCTCGCAGATTCAAGCCAACTTCTGCACTTCGCAGATCAGGAATTTCGCATTCTTCTAACCTCATGGGGATAAAAAAAATTGTCCCCGGTAGCATCTCTCCCAAGATATCAAGTGCAATCCTCAACTCCCGTTGGATGTATCCCTGTTTAGCCGATTTCGCTGACAGACAGGCCAGAAAAATCTGACTAGCTTTAATCGCTTTCGGAATTTCATCTCGCCAAATTTGCCCCGCAATCAGGTCTTCTTCATCCAACCAAGGTTTATACCCCGCTTGCTTGAGGCGGTTATACAGTGCCAAAACTGCTGGTTTATCCTCACTAGCGTGAGCTAGGAAAATTTGGATCTCTGACTTCTTCTTCACTTTGGTTTCTACCAGTGTAGTCGCTACTGATTTACTAGGTAACTTAGCAGATTCTGGGGGTTAGAGGTTTGGTCTGGTGAGGAACTAGGGGAATTCCGATAGAGATTTGTGGTTTGCCCATAATAAGCAGATTTTTTCCGCCGCCATGCTACCAAATCCATCGCCAAGTATCAACCTTCCAGTTATTGAATAGCGAGCTAGTTTCAATATACCACTAGAAGCAATACAGGACAAGGGTTACAGCAAATTTTAAAAATCATCCTTTAAAAAATTAAACAAACCGTGAGTCTTATCTAAATCAACAAAATCACCATCACATAGAAAAAAATCAAGCCACTACAGTGGCACCCCTGAGATAATCTTCTAGTTGGCGACCATTATCGTGACTGAGATTGCCTAGAGGTAAAGTTTCGACGCTAAAAGCTCTCACCTCACTAACTTCTAATGTATCTTTGATCTGAAAATTCCCCACAGCTGTCACTTCAATTAACAATGAAATGGAGTGAATGCGCGGATCACGTTCAAAAGAGGAATAAACCCCGACTAAACGCCCTAAACTGACTAAATTTAATCCTGTTTCCTCTTTTAATTCCCTTTGGGCAGTATTAAAAATATCTTCCCCCCAATCGATCATTCCCCCCGGTAGGGCCCATTTGCCGGTGTCTCTGCGTCGGATTAAAACAATTGTACCGTCAGCAAGCCGGGGAATTATTGTCACCCCAGTTACAGGTTGACATCCTCACCGCCGTAAACGGACGGTGATTCCCAAACCTCACGATTTGGGTTTCTGCTTCTTTCCCTTGCGGGGTTCCGCACCTGCCTTAACAGATTTACTCTGTTCTGGTCTTATGGTCGCTCGACAGACTGACACCGCAAGCCCTGCGGCCAAAATATTTTTACT
>NZ_JAPZSS010000318.1:0-18866 GCF_027532015.1 Microcystis sp. LE19-131.1A
GGTGGTCGAGGGAATCAACAATAAACTTAAACTAATAAAACGGAGAGGCTATGGCTTTAGAAACTTTCGGAATTTTTGGGTTAGAAGTATGTTATCTTGGCATCTTGTATGTTGATTTAGCATAAAGGGTAACGAAGAGCCTCAAGAATTCTGACCCCGAACCTGCTACCACTCCTCTCTACTCGCTAGAGAAATTAATTGAATGGAAACAAATAAATTGTTATAATAGCTGTAAGTTATCCTTACACTCTCTACTCGCTAGAGAAATTAATTGAATGGAAACTTCGTTAGTCCCTGACAATCCTTGCCCCACTGTTTGAGCTCTCTACTCGCTAGAGAAATTAATTGAATGGAAACTTGCATATTAGTGGCTGATAGGTCAGAACAGTCCATTCTCTCTACTCGCTAGAGAAATTAATTGAATGGAAACTACTGCTAGGCTTTTAGACTTCTAGAGTACACATTTACTCTCTCTACTCGCTAGAGAAATTAATTGAATGGAAACAGAAAAATTATAGTAGCCGCCGTTGTCAAAATCTTCATCTCTCTACTCGCTAGAGAAATTAATTGAATGGAAACTCCCAAGATTTGTCGTCATGTTTTTTATCCCCAATCTCTCTACTCGCTAGAGAAATTAATTGAATGGAAACATCAGAGCCGTCACCTCCTGTAATCTAGCACTGGCTCCTACTCTCTACTCGCTAGAGAAATTAATTGAATGGAAACCTAATCCGAACGAAGACTACCGAATAATTCAAAAAGACTCTCTACTCGCTAGAGAAATTAATTGAATGGAAACTCCCCATGCATAGAACGTGATGCTATTTGTCTCTACACCGCTCTCTACTCGCTAGAGAAATTAATTGAATGGAAACAATTGGTTCACTTGGTAGTATAGGAGCCTCTAGCTTTCTCTCTACTCGCTAGAGAAATTAATTGAATGGAAACTTTTAGGGATTCTCTTACAGCAGCTCTTGACATTCGAGACTCTCTACTCGCTAGAGAAATTAATTGAATGGAAACGTGTTGATGGCATCAGCTCACGTTAGTATTGTATTCCTACTCTCTACTCGCTAGAGAAATTAATTGAATGGAAACTCAAGAGTAGCTATTTCGCTATAATCAAACCACTTTCCCTCTCTACTCGCTAGAGAAATTAATTGAATGGAAACTCAGCAAGAAACTGTCTTTTACTATCTTGCTCGACCCCTCTCTCTACTCGCTAGAGAAATTAATTGAATGGAAACTTTGAGATTTCATAATTCTGTCCTCGTGTTTTTGTTTACTCTCTACTCGCTAGAGAAATTAATTGAATGGAAACAGTGAATATTAATTCCCAGTAATCAATTATCAGCTATCACTCTCTACTCGCTAGAGAAATTAATTGAATGGAAACTGAAGTCGAGACCCATTCAAAATGGGATATTATCGGCTCTCTACTCGCTAGAGAAATTAATTGAATGGAAACTTATTCCACTCTTTTTCCCGCGCTTCTTCGGCTTGTTTTCTCTCTACTCGCTAGAGAAATTAATTGAATGGAAACTGAGACTGTTCTTGACAAACTTGATAACTGTATCTCTCTCTCTACTCGCTAGAGAAATTAATTGAATGGAAACTATATAATTAGCAAATGACTGGTAATTAGCGCGTCCAGTCACTCTCTACTCGCTAGAGAAATTAATTGAATGGAAACAAAAATGTTTCCGGCGAAACGGTATTGGAATTGTTGACTCTCTACTCGCTAGAGAAATTAATTGAATGGAAACTTTAAGGATTCCGGGGATGCAGTCTCGCTCGTCGGTTGCTCTCTACTCGCTAGAGAAATTAATTGAATGGAAACTGCCATAGTAAAAATCTTCATCAATTACCCGATACTAACTCTCTACTCGCTAGAGAAATTAATTGAATGGAAACACCAGTTGGGATTGGTGCTATAGATTTCTTCCAAGCGTGTCTCTCTACTCGCTAGAGAAATTAATTGAATGGAAACGAATCATAATTACCCCATATAAGTGTCGGTTTCAGGATCTCTCTACTCGCTAGAGAAATTAATTGAATGGAAAGTCGATCTTGACACGGTTTGAGTTTTGTGGTAGCATATTTTTATATAAAAAGTGTTTTGTTTACACGACCCGCCTCCGAGCGGGTTTTTTATTGCTCTCTACTCGCTAGAGAAATTAATTGAATGGAAAGAGAGCGCTTGTAACCCTCAACCCGACCGACCCCGTCTCTCTACTCGCTAGAGAAATTAATTGAATGGAAACCCCTGACACGATGTAGTAAACCCCCTCTTGATACTCAGGGACTCTCTACTCGCTAGAGAAATTAATTGAATGGAAACCCCTGAATTCCCCGGGCTTTAAGAATCTTTACAAAACTCTCTACTCGCGCTTAGAAATTAATTGAATGGAAACCCGCTTTAAATTTTGGATTGAAATTTTGTGTTTATCTCTCTACTCGCACTTAGAAATTAATTGAATCTCCCCCAATCCCTTTCCTGTTGACCCTTGCAAAAGTGCCTCATCTCAACAGACGATTTAAATGCGCGGGCAGCTTATTCTATATGGTAATGTTTAATTATATTCCCACAAAAGTTGCTTATGTCCTTACCTGAACTCCCTCTTCATCTTCAATTAACCCAAATGGTTTCGGGTTACTGGCTATCTCAGGCCATCTATGCTGCGGCTAAATTAAGTCTAGCCGAGCATTTAAGCAAAGGAACGAAATCCTGTCAAGATTTGGCCTCCCTAACTGAGACTAATCCTGCTGCTTTATACCGACTGATGCGAGCATTAGCTAGTGTAGGAATTTTTCAAGAGACTGAATCTCAACAGTTTATACTAACTCCCTTAGCCGAACATTTATCTAGTGACCATCCCCGGTCAGTAAAAGCGACAGCAATTATGTTAGGAGAAGCCCCCCATTATCAAGCCTGGGGAAATGTGTTACATAGTATTAAAACGGGACAACCATCTTTTGATGATGTCTTTGGGATGGGAGTCTTTGAATATTTTCAAACTCATCCGCTAGATGCCGAGATTTTTGAACAGTCGATGAATAGTTTTTCTTTTTCGGAGGAGAAGGCTATTTTAGCTGTGTATAATTTCTCGGAATTTCAAACCCTAGTAGATGTAGGTGGAGGATACGGTGAGATGTTGGGGACAATCTTAGAGCAATATCCCCACCTCAAAGGGATTCTTTTTGATGAAGAATATGTAATTTCCCATTGTCAACCCACTTTAGAAAAACACGGGATTCTCCATCGTTGTCAAACCGTTGGCGGTAATTTTTTTGAATCCGTACCATCGGGAGGAGATGGCTATTTATTAAAACATATTATTCATGATTGGGATGATCGACGAGCGATTGCTATTTTGAAAAACTGTTGTCAAGCTTTAGATAGCGATGGGAAAGTTTTAGTCTTGGAAATGGTTGTTCCTTCGGGTAATAATCCTTCGGCCGCTAAAATGTTAGACCTAAATATGTTAGTTATGTGTCCGGGAGGTAAGGAAAGAACCGCAGAGGAATTTGAGGAATTGTTGAGTCAAGCGGGATTAAAATTAAATCGAATTATTCCAACTCAAGAAGATATTTGTATTATTGAATGCGTTAAAAAATAATAGAATAGAAAACGGGTTTCTTCAAGAAACTCGTTTTCTATTGTTTAGATATAAGTAGCCCAAGATTTTGCCCAGGCGAGAATTTCATGAACTCGATCGAGGGTTGAAGATTCACAGTAGAGACGCAAAACCGGTTCTGTACCACTAAAGCGAATTAACAACCAACTGCCATCTTCTAAACGGAATTTATAACCGTCGATAGGATTACAATCAGTCACTTGTTTACCGGCAATTTCCCTTAAGGGTTCCTGATCCAAAGCAGTAATTAACTGATCGCGAGCTTCCATATTAGCTAGGGGTAAATCAATGCGATCATACTGAGAATAAAAACCAGTTTTATCCTGTAATTGCGCGTAAAGATCGCTTAAATCTTGGCCCGATTCTACCACTGCTTCCAAAACGTATAAAGCTGATAATAAAGCATCCCGTTCGGGAATGTGAGTACCATAACCGACACCTCCCGACTCTTCCCCACCAATTAACACAGGAGTGGTCAACATTCGATCGGCGATATACTTATAACCGATCGGGGTTTCAAAGACCGATAAACCGTATAAACTGGCTAATTTGGGGATTAAATCGGAACCGCTCACCGTTTTGACAATTTCCCCTCTCATTCCCTTTTTGCCGGCTAAATGCTCGATTAAAATCGGGATGAGATTTTGGGTGCTTAAAAAATTCCCCTGACCATCGATCGCCGCCACTCGATCGCTATCCCCATCGAAGACCAAACCTACTCGCAAAGGGGCTAAATTTGCGCTGTGAGCCAGTTTATCGATGATTTCCGTCAAATTTCTCGGTAAAGGTTCCGGAGAGCCGCCACCGAACAAAGGATCGCGATTGCCGCGTAATTCCGTGATCCCCACCCCCAAAAGACGCTCTAAACCGGTAGCCGCCGCACCGTGCATGACATCGGAATAAACTTTTAGTTGTCCCGATTCGATCGCTTCAGCAATAGCGGCAATATTAACTTTTTGGCGTAAACCCTGACAATAACCCGACCACGGTTCAAAAGTGCTTAATTTACCGGCAGCTGCCTTAAATTGCGGCGGATTAGACAATAAAGCTTCAATTTGTTGGGTAATTTCCGGCGAGACAGAACCACCAAAATAACCTTTAACCTTCAAACCGAGATATTTAGCCGGGTTATGACTGGCGGTTAACACGATCGCACCGAGAGCATTTTCTGATCGAGCTGCCCAACTAAAAGCGGGAGTGGGAGCGTAGGATTGGGAGAGAAGCACATCAAAACCTGCTTTTTGCAGCGATTCCGCCGCAGTTTGAGCAAAATCCTCCGCCATAAACCGCCGATCATAGCCGACGATTATCGTCCGCGAACCCGTGATCTGACCATAATTATCGGCTAAAACCTGAGCCGCCAAGGGAGCGAGCAGAGCAACTCGATCGAAAGTAAAATCGGCGGCGATAATCCCGCGCCAGCCATCGGTTCCAAATTTAATCGGGTTCACGGTGGTCATGATTTACCCCTAAATATCCATTTTTTCAATACTGTAACCCGCTCCGTACTCTCTGGACACTCATTTTTCCAGATCATCGGTTTTTGCCGCCGGATCGAGCGCACCGGCTTCACTGATTAATAATTTTTCCATTAACATTTGTAACTTCATCCGTTCTATATAGGGCCATCCCCCGGTTTCCTCGATATCCCGGAGTAATCCGTATAAATCCTTACGCGTATTGGGTAAAGATGGCTCGAACATCTGCTCGCGAATTTGCCGATGTAAATTTTCTAAAGTTCGCAGCAACCTTAACAAACCGTTACAATCTCCCTGCTGTTCTTCGGCGATCGCTGTCACTGTCGTTACAAGGGAATGTAGTTGGCTATCTAATTGGCTATTATCTCCAGGTAATCGGCTATTCATCGGAATTTCTGCATCTGAAAACAGTCACACCAATCATATCAGTCATCAGCTATCAGTTACTTAGAGCCTCCTGACTTGAAAGAGGGTGTGGGGAAGTGGGGTGTGGGGAAGTGGGGAGAACAAAGCTGCCTATTGCCTATTGCCTATTGCCTATTGCCTTCTGTCTCTCCTCTCCCTGTCTCCCATCTTCTCAATGGTCACTGATCTTTGATAAACTGAGTTTCGGTGAATTGGCGCAACCGATTCGATAATTCATCAGGCTATGGATCAAGGGTAGTAATTGTAAAGATTGACAAAGAGAGGTTGACATAGATGAGATTTCGTGCATTGTTAGTTGCCTTTTTAGCCTTGTGCTTAGGGGTGTTGACAGCTTGTAGCGACGCGCCTAGTGCCGTCCTGAATAGAAACGAGCTAACCTATGATGAAATTTTAAACACTGGATTAGCTAACAAATGTCCGCAGATTTCCGAGTTTACCCGGGGGACTCTCCCCTTAGAAAGCGGCGAAAGTTATGTAGTGACAGATTTGTGCTTGGAACCCCAAGAATATTTTGTCAAGGGTGAACCCATTAATAAGCGGGAAGCGGCCACCTTTATCCCGGGTAAACTCTTAACCAGAGATACCACCAGTTTAGAACAGATGACAGCGACCTTAACCGTAGGCGAAGACGGTGTTTTAACCCTCAAGGAAGAAGACGGTATCGATTTCCAACCCATTACCGTACAATTACCCGGAGGTGAAAGAGTTCCCCTCTTCTTTACCATTAAAGGTTTCACTGGCAAAACCGAAGCTGGATTTAGCTCTATCAACAGTTCCACGGATTTTGAAGGCGACTTTAAAGTTCCCTCCTATCGTGGCGCTGGTTTCTTAGATCCCAAAGGTCGGGGTGTGGTGACGGGTTATGATAATGCTGTCGCTTTACCCGCTAGTGCTGATAGTCAAGATTTCCAGCGTGCTAACGTCAAAGCGACGGAACTGGGTAAAGGTACTATGTCTTTACAGGTGACTAAAGTTGACGCTTCTACTGGCGAGTTTGCTGGTGTTTTTGAAAGTGAACAGCCTTCCGACACCGATTTAGGCGCAAAAGATGCTGAAGAAGTGAAAATTCGCGGCATTTTCTACGGTCGTCTCGAAGCTCGTGCCTAATTAATTTTTGGCTAAGTTCAGAATTTCTGGAAATTAAGGCGAATTTCTCCCTGGAGAAGTTCGCTTTTTTTCTAAGCTTTGACACAATTAATACTAAATCCGTTGAGTATAGGCTACTTATAGAGGAGAGGCACTTATGCAACAGGTAAAAGTTATATTGAGAGAATTAAGCATTAGTTGGTAACTCCCCAGGTTTGCCATGACATAGACATCATTAAGGTTAGTTCTGGTTAATTGCTCGTACAAACTATTTGGCAACACCTCTAATTTTCGCTTTTACTTTTTCAATATGTCAGAGGAACCTTGACAAATCAGAAATTTTCTAGAGCTATTCATATTTTTTATTGAGTATCTACTAAACTATAAACCTAGACGACGGCGAGTTTTTTTGAAACTAAAGGGGGAGTGAGCCATAAATAGCTTCAAAAATTCTAGGCGACTTTGAAGATCACGATATTTTTTTAGGTAGTAAAATAGTGCTTCTAAATCAATATAAACACCCTTGCGATACAGGTAATGCGCTAATTCTATCCCACTAATCTCATTTTTTAAAAGGTCAATTAACTCAAGAGTGCTAGGTAAGCTATTGGGGCAGAATGAGGAACTATAGGCAGAGTTTACCCATGATGGTTCTTTATCTTTAAAGCTTTTAGATTCTGGGTGTCCGAAACCAATATTATAGATCAAAGAAGTTTTAGGAATAAGATGAACCCGATCTTGATACAAAGATGCAAGAGTAAGAGTAATAACCCAGTCAGTTCGATCATTTCTCTCTAGCCAGAACTGGCTCATTATAGTCATTTTTGTTTGCACGGTGGCGGGTATATTATAGAATTTTCCAAAAGGATTATATTGTTTAGGCTGATTGATGAGAGCGATATCATTCCAGCGATCGGACCAGATACCGAATCCCCAAGAAAAAACTCTACGAGAGAGAGCAAAATCCTCTTCGAGCAGAGGATATGCTTGCTCTGGAAAGGTTGCATATCCGCTAATCGAAAAGATTTTTTTATGTTCACGGTATGCCTCTAGCAGACGGCACATACTATCATAAAAATATGGATTGGGAAAGTCATCATCTTCCAAGTAAACAATAGATTCATAAGTGGACAGTATTTCTGTAAAGGCCAAAATGACATTTTGATCACAGCCCAAATTTTGTGATCTTAACCTTATATCTACTGGAATTTTACTAGAGAACTCTTGCAGTAAAGCAATTGTTTGATCGATCAGGGGTAGATCAAGTTCACTTCTTGCTCCATCCACATAGGCAATGATCTGAGGAGGAGATAGAGTCTGTTGGGTTAAACCCTTTAAAACTTCCTTGAGTAGATCGGGACGAGTAAAAACTGTTAAAATAACTGGCGGCAAAGAACTAGGTAAAGGCACCTCATCAAGAGACATTGGTAAATTTGTTAAATTCATAGACTACCGCAAAACAAAAATTTTAACATCTGCATAAATCATGCCCAATATGGTAACACCTTAATTTGACTGTGTCAAGCTTAATCACACTTCGATAACTCCCAGCTAGAATTTTTTGACCTTAACTTGAGAGAAAACTTTTATTATAATGCTCGGATATCCTGTCTCCTTTTCATGACCACTTGTTAACCGTAACTTCCTAGTTGGTAACTCTCCAAGTTTTCAGCAGATCAATATAATTATATTGACTCCATTTTGAGGAGTTGTTTTAGAAAAGTTAAGAGATTTTCTAGTGATGGTATTTGCATTAAAGTTTGCTCGCTAATCCACCGATCATCAGAAATAGTTGCGGTGTTGGTTTTTCCCGGTTTAAGAATACTAGCAACTGCGGCAATAGTGGCTTTTTCTTTATCAAAAGGTTTCCAGCCAATTTGACTAATTTTTTCCTCGGAAAATTGTTGAATATATGCTTTTGCTCTGTTCATATATTCAGGATAGGCGATTTTTCCACAATCACAAAGTAGGGTATCTAAGACACCTTGATCAACATTATTAGGCAGTATATATAATCCGACTCTTGGTCTATTTTCTTGAATAGTTCCCGTGGCAGCTACTACCCTGGGAAAGTCGGGAAAATATTCCCGAAAACCCTGATGATATTTGCGAGCAACTTCTGCCGGGTTATCTTTATCCGCATCGGCAATAACGGCAAAAGCTTATAATTCATTGTTATAATCCATATCGGCAAGTTTATTGGTTAAATTTTTAATTAATTCACTGCCACCCCCGGCATAAATTGCCACGGATAAAGTCTCAGTATAAAGAATAGATGGCATATCGAGTCTGATGTAAAGTTTTCCAGTTTTAGGAGGAGGATATTTCGGAATAAATTTTTTCCAAATTGGTTCTAGATTTGAGAGTTCTTCACATTTAGAAAACCCCAGAAGTTTACACATAACTTTCACCAGAAAAGCTTGATCATGATTACCTTCCACTCCAATCAATATATGTTCTCGACTCACCAACGAACCTCCTGTCCTAAGTCTTCTCGTAAACTTTTTAATCGAGTCCAATCATGTCTAACTACTCTAGTATAATTTTCCTTTGGTTCGAGACGATAAAGCACCAAATCTGATTCTCGTTCAGTAACTTCTAACAGAGCATCAACAGCTTCTAGACTGTGGGTAGTAGCAAACAGTTGTACATTCATTTTTTGACACCATTTAACTAACCAATTAAAAGAACTTTGCAGTGCCTCTGTATGAATAGATGATTCTAATTCATCAATGAATAAAATTCCACCTTTAACACTGGCAAGTTTGAGGGCAATATGAAGTAAGCGACGCACCCCGTCACCAAAGGTACTAACGGGTACAAGTCCCAATTTTTCGTGTTGAATATAAATGTTAAATCTGGAAGATAAAGAATGAGGAGGTAAGAGAATTTCTAAATCAGAAATATTACTGTCCATTTGACGCAGTAAATCGATAACATCTGTTTTGAAATTGGCAAATCTCACTTCTGAAAGTAATCGAAATTGACCAATATCAGAACGATGAGAAGCGGGACTAACCAGAGAAGTTAGTAAGCTAGGTTCTTTTTTTCCCGATAGTCTAGAGAGAGCGCTATTTTCCCAAAGTTGATAGTTTTCTTTCAGGGGATTTTGGGGATAATTAATTAAACTTAATTGTTCTTCAGCAAGAAATACTGTTATCGATAATTTAATACCTTTTCTTGTTTCCCATAAATCTTCATTATTATCGATTAAATCTTCATTTTCTTCGCTAATTATCTGATTAATATGAAGCTTGTCTTCGGGACTGTCAATTAAAATAATTCCTTCGAGTTCTTCATAAATTGCCTCGATTTTCTGAACTTTAAAGGAGCCATTTCCTGTGATTGATATAACCCCGTGATTAAGTTTTTCTTGCTCAATCATTGCATCGTGGGTAAATAACCACTGTAGGGAATCTAGATAAGGAGTCCGAGAAACTCTGTACTCTTGTTCTCTTTGTCTAGCAGTATTTAGCCAAACTTTTAGATCTAAGGGATGACAGTAAATAGATAACGCTTCGAGAACGCTGGTTTTTCCCGAATTATTAATTCCCACAAGCAGGTTAATCTGTCCGAGATTCTTTAGCTCAAGCTCTCGCAGTCCTCTAAACTGGTGAATGGTAATGTTTTCTAGGCTTTTAGTCATAAACTTAGTTTAGCTGAAAAGGGTGACAAAAAACTAAGTCATCTACTCAAATGTATTGAAGTTTTAATGAACTTCTAGTTATCAGCTTTTTCCTATCTCCTGTTTCCCGTCTCCTTTTCATGACCACTTACTTAACCGTAACTTCCTATACCTAGATAAAATTTTACAACCATAATCAGCGATTACTAAAAATTATATCATTAAAAACCCCTATCGGTCGTTAAAGAGATAGGGGCTAATTATTTTAGATACTTTCCGTTTTTTCTGACTTGCTTTTATAAATATCTTGAGTCAGATAGCGGATACGAGATTTCAGAAATTCAGCGACTCCATAAATTTCATCAAGATTGTTTATATTCGTGGTTGCTTCTTTACCAGTTTCGACATTATCGGGAATACTGATTGATTTCTTGCCAGTTTTTTCATGGAAGCGCAGACGACAGACTGTTTTGGTTACTTTTCCATCTAAGTTGATACCAAAATAACTTCTAGTGTCTTTGAATTGAATGCGTGCGGTATTGATTTCTTCCCGTAGAATTGATTTAATAATGTAAAATCCTTCCAATTCTTCGGGGGTCGTATTAATTTTATCTTCCCCTGTTTCTTCTGGTGGAGTATCTTCTGCTGCTGATGTATCAGGAGGATTTGTTTCAGGTTCTTTTCCTAAAACTTCCTCAAATTTTTCTTTGATGATATCATTGATATACTCTTTGAGAGAACGCTTAATAATTTCTGTGAATTTTTCGACAACCGATGCAGTTCTCACCCCAGAATACACATGACTAACAAAAAACTTAACAAATTCGGGGGAAGGATCATTTAATTGCTGGGCAATCACTTTTTTAACTTCTTTGGTGTACAATAAATTGCGAGCAGCCTCTTTTATTTTGCCAGAATTGAAGTCAGATGTGCTAGTGCTAGATTTAGAAAATCGTTTTAATTCGTTAACAGAAGATTCGTCAAAGTCGAGGATGTTAAACTCAAAAAATGGCTTATCGTCCATGATATTATCCTTGACGGTATCCGTATAAAACCGATAGATAATCCCATTAGTTAAAACTCCAAAGTTAGCTCCAGTTGCGATAAAATATCGATGCAGTTGGGAACTATGTTTAGGATGCTCAAGATTTTGATGACAGCTTTTACATTCCATCAAAATAATCGGTTGATTGTCCAAACAAATAGCATAATCTACTTTTTCCCCTTTTAATCCAGTTAAATCGGCACTATATTCGGGGTGAACTTCCATGGGATTGAATACATCGTAACCCCATGCTTGCAAAAAAGGCATAATAAAAGCTGTTTTGGTTGCCTGTTCGTTTTGGATTTGAGAACGAGAGATTTCAACTTTTTGAGCAATTTCTTTGAGTTTATCGATTTCCATGATAGCCTCATTATCTAGGATGTGTGAGTTATCTTCTCAGCCTAACCATAATTTAACCTTTTTTTTACCTCATGGTCAAGCATTTTTGACGGTCATCATCATTAATTCAAGAATATTTACACTAATCCCGTGCCATCCGGATATTTTGTGCTATCATTTCTAGGAATGGGTTATTTTTAATAATGTCCCCATTTGATCAAAGACAATGCTTGCTTTAGAACAGCTTTATGAACGGGAGTATGATCGCTGGTTAAGCGAGACGATCGAGTTATTAAAAAATCGTCAGTTAGATCAGTTAGATTACGAACATTTAATCGAGGAGTTGGCAGCTTTGAGACGAAGCGAAAAAACTGCTGTTAAAAGTTTAATTTTATCGATAATAATCTAGCTGCTACTCTATCAATTTTGGACAACAGAAAGAGAAAAAAATAGTAATCATTGGGCGGCAGAGATTATCACTTTTCGAGTACAATTAGAATATAAGCTCACCACCAATTTAAGTAAATTTCTAGAACTAGAACTAGAGTTAGAAAATATCTATGAAAACGCTCGCTTAATTGCAGAAAAAAAGACAGGATTAAAAAATTTACCGATAATTTGTCCCTACTCTCTGAGACAAATTCTTGAGAAACAGTGGTTTCCCGATACAGATAATCAATAAACTCTCAAAAATATGGAATCTCACAACAGTGAACCGATTATAATTGCCGAAGCGGTGGAAAAATGGTATGATAACCGCTTTCATGCTTTACGGGGAGTGAATCTCACCGTTAATAAACAGGAAGTTGTCGTGATTATGGGGCCGTCCGGTTCAGGAAAATCCACCTTTATTCGCACTTTTAACGGTTTGGAATCCTATCAAAAAGGTCGCATTATTATTGACGGAATAACTGTGTCCCACAACCTGAAAAATATCGAGGTAATCCGTCAGGAAGTCGGCATGGTTTTTCAACAATTTAACCTCTTTCCCCATCTGACGGTATTAGATAATGTCACCCTCGGACCAATGTGGGTGCGCGGTTGGAAAAAAGCCAAAGCGGAGGAAATAGCGAGAAAACTCCTCGAAAAAGTTGGTATTCTCGAACAAGCACTTAAATATCCCCCTCAGTTATCGGGAGGACAACAGCAGCGGGTGGCAATCGTTCGCGCTTTAGCTATGCAGCCGAAGGTGATGTTATTCGATGAACCCACCTCAGCTTTAGATCCGGAAATGGTGCGAGAAGTCTTGGAAACGATGCAAAGTTTAGCCAAATCCGGGATGACCATGGTTTGTGTCACCCACGAGGTAGGATTCGCGCGAGAAGTGGCCGATCGAGTGGTATTTATGGATCAGGGTTTAATTTTGGAAATTGCCCCCCCAGCAGAATTTTTTAATCATCCCCAATCCGATCGAACTCAGCAATTTTTAGCAAAAATTCTTTGATTTTCCATGACTTGATCATTAAACCATCTCTTTTTCTTCTTCTACCTCCACTAAAAGGGGAACGAGATTTTCATTTAAACGACCGGCTCGAATTAATTCTGCGTAGGTATTAGCTTCTATATCGAGTAAAGTATCTTGAAATTGTTCGGCCACCACATCTTTTAATTGTGGATGTTCCTGTAGTAATTTTTGCAACTGATCCCGCAAGGACTTTAATTGTCCTTCCACCAGAGTTTTTTTGTCGCGATAAAATTCGGGATCGATATCGGGAAAACGTTCTGGTTGTTGCAGATAATTAGACACCCTAGTTAAAGCAATTTGACGAGCAATTAGGGCCGAATATTCGGTGCGAATCGGTTGATCACCAATAAGATTGAGGGCATTTAACAGCCATTGTATAGATAATCCTTGCACCAATAAAGTAAATAAAACCACCCCAAAAACCACGTCAATAATTTCTTGACGGTAGGGGATAGACGTGGGAACACTTAACGCTAGGGCGATCGAAACCGAACCGCGCAATCCTCCCCACCATAACACCGTTCTTTCCTTGAAACTGATCCTATTACCCGTAATTAGGTTACTAATTCCCCCTAGTCCAAAAATTGAGAACAGACGGGAAACCACCATAGCAGCGATCGCTATTAAAATCCCGCTTAAGTGACTACCAAGACTCTCAAAACGGGTTTGATCGCCGATCAGTAAAAAGATGATGGAATTGACAAAAAAGGCGATAAATTCCCAAAATTCGCTAACTACCAGGCGCGTGCGGGGACTCATACCAATGCGCGAACCGAGATTACCGAGAATAATCCCGACAATTACCACCCCAATCACACCGGATCCGCCTAATTTTTCCGTGACGAGATAGGTTCCATAGGCAGAAACTAGGGTGAGAGACTGTTCCACAAAAGGCAGATCAAAGCGTTGGGTAAGGTAGGAAATGCCGAAACCGATCACGCAACCCACACCGATGCCAATCCCCACAAAGGTGCAGAAACGAGCGATCGTCACGGGGACGGAAAAGGTATCGACTCCCAAGGGAATCCCCACCAAGAGGACGAAAGCGACCACAGCGACCCCATCATTAAAGAGACTTTCCCCTTCCATCAGGATCGTCAGTTTTTTACTGGCCCCCAATTCTTTAAATAGGGCAATTACAGAGACGGGATCGGTGGCAGCTAGGGCAGCCCCCAAGAGAAAAGCGATCGATAGGGGTAAATTAGCAAAGATATGTAGGGGATAGGCGACTCCCAAAACGGAGATAATCACCCCGATAACGGCAAAAAGGACGATAGTAACCCAATATTCCTTTAATTTAGCCCAGGGAATATTCCAAGCGGCTTCAAATAACAGGGGAGGCAGAAAAATTTCCAGAATTAATTCCGGGGAAAGATTAACTAGACGCAAATCTAAAAAAGCTAAACCCATACCGACAATAACTAACAGCAGGGTGTAGGGAATTTTGCGGAGGAAGGCAACGGTTCTCGATAAAGTGGCGACACTCAAGGAAATGGTCAAAACTAGCAGGAATTGCTCTAAATTATGAGCGATCGCCTCGTTAGCAGTAGATTCTAGACTCATTATTTTCAGTTATCAGTTATCAGTTATCAGTTATCACTGAAAAAGTCTCCTAACACCCTAGTCATTCGGGGACTGAGGAGAGATTTTCAAAGAGGAAATGGCCTCTTCTTCTATGGGGGTTTCCGATGTATTTCTTTCCCCACCCAGAGAGGGAGTTTTACTATTGCCAGAACCGCCACTTTTCGGGGGTTTCGAGGAGAGGAATCGGGCCTCGAACTGTTTGATCAGCACATACAAAACCGGGACAAGAAATAAACTCAACACCGTGGAAATCAGATAACCGCCTAGGATTGCAGTTCCCAGGGACCAACGACTCATCGCTCCGGCGCCGGAAGCGATAACCAAGGGCAAGAAACCGACTAAACCGGAAATAGCCGTCATCAGAATTGGTCTTAAGCGTTCCGTCGAGGCCCGGGCTGCCGCATCGGGAATACTTAAACCCAAAGTACGGGACTGGTTAGCGAATTCCACGATCAAGATGGCATTTTTAGCCGCTAAACCGATCAACATGACCAAAGCCACCTGAGCATAGATATTATTATTCACCGCCGGGAAGAGACTACCCACTTGTAGGAAATTCGCCCGCAACAGTAAGGCCCCCATGGCACCTAGGATCGCTAGGGGAACGGTAATCATGATGATAATCGGGTCGATATAGCTTTCGTACTGGGCTGCGAGTACGAGGAAAACCACGATAAAGGCTAATCCGAAGATAACTGGGGCAGCCCCGGCGGAAGTTTTTTCTTGGAAAGCCGTACCCGTCCAAGCGTAACCGAAACCGGGCTGCAGGACTTTCCGACAAACATCTTCCATCACTGCGATCGCCTGTCCCGTACTAAAACCGGGGGCGGGACTACCCTGAACGTTAATCGAGGGATAGAGGTTAAAGTTAGTGATAATCGGTGGATAGGTGAAGCGTTTGACGCTAATTAAACCGGATAGGGGAATATTGGCCCCGGTACGGGAACGGACGTAAAGACGGTTAATATCTTCGGGATTAGAACGATAATCCGCTTCTGCTTGGGCAAAGACTCGATACAAGCGATCGCCTAAGACGAATTGGTTAACGAAGTTGGAACCGAGATAGGTTTGCAGGGTCCCGAACACGGCCTGCATATCGACGTTTTGGGCCTGTAGCTGGTTGCGATTGATGGAAAGTTCCAGCATCGGCGTGTCGGTGGTAAATTGGGTGAAAATTCCCGATAATTCCGGTCTTGTTCGGGCCTCGGCCATGACTTTATTAGCGTTGTCAATCAAAGCGTCCATGGGGAAAGAAGCGCGGTTTTGGATAAATAACTCGAAACCGCCAGTAGAACTTAATCCATCCACGGGGGGCGCATTAACGGCGAAAGCGCGAGCATCTCGGACTTTAGTGGCTAATTGTTGGTTAATTTTCCTGAGAATGCCGAAAACTGACTTATCTTCCCCAGTCCGTTCCGACCATTCTTTTAACTTGACAAAAAATAGCCCTTGGTTGCTGCCACTTCCGGCAAAACTAAAGCCCGCCATACCGACAAAGTGTTCGATTTCTTCGATACCGTCGAGAATTTCTTCGTTAATCTGACGGATAATCTGGTCGGTGTAGCGCAGGGAAACCCCGGGGGGGGCTTGCACCAAAACGAAGGCATAACCTTGGTCTTCTTCGGGGATAAAACCCTGGGGAGTGGTGCTATAACTCCAAGCTGTGAGAAAGAGGGCGGCGATAAAGAAGGGTAAGACCAGAAACCGAACTCGGATCAGAAATTCGATCGAGCGTTGATAACCTTCTTTAACTGCGTTGAAACCCCGATTAAAGCCCTCGAAAAACAGTCCCAAGGGTCCGCGGGTGCCTTGGGGCGGTTTCATGATAATCGCCGACATGGTGGGGGAAAAACTGAGGGCGTTAAAGGTGGATATCAGAATTGAAGCGGAGATGATGACGGCAAATTGTCGATAAACGATCCCCACCGTACCGGGGAAGAAGGTGACGGGAATAAAAACCGCAAATAGTACAAGAGAACTGGCAATTACCGCCGAGGTTAACTCACCCATGGCATCGAGGGAAGCTTGAAATGGCCGCATTCCCTGTCGTAATTTTTCCGATACCGCCTCTACAACCACGATGCCGTCGTCCACCACTAACCCAGTGGCCAGAATGACGGCAAACAAGGAGAGGTTATTGAGAGAATAGCCTAAAGCCAGGGCGACGGCCATGGTTCCGATCAAAGATACGGGAATAGCGATCGCTGGAATGATCGTGGTGCGCCAATCCTGAAGGAAGATAAAAATGACTAGAATAACCAGTAAAATCGCCTCCACCAGAGTGCCAACGGCTTCTTCCAGGGAAGCGGCGACAAAGGCGGTATTATCGAGGGTAATGGCGATATTTAACCCCGGGGGAAAACTCGGTTCTAGTTCCGCCATTTTTTCTTTCACCAGTTTGGCGGTATTCCAAGCGTTGGAACCGGGCAACTGATAGACGATATAGACGACGGCGGGGGATTTGTCGAAATAGGCGGCGGTACTGTAGCTTTCGGCTCCGATTTCTGCGCGGCCTACGTCTTTAATGCGGATTAAATCGCCATTTTCCCCGACTTTGACGACGATATTTTCTGCTTCCTCCCCGGTGGCAACCCTACCAACGGCGCGAATTGCGATCTGGAATTGCTGCTCTTCGGGACTGGGATCACCGCCAATTGTCCCCGCACCCACCTGAATATTCTGTTCTCGGATCGCCTGTACTACTTGCTCCGCCGATACACCCCTAGCGGCTAAAGCATCGGGATTAAGCCAAAAACGCAGGGCGTATTCCCTTTCCCCGATGATGGTTGTACTACCAACTCCCTCGATCCGGCGAATCTCGGCATCTATGACTCGGTCAACAAAGTTACTTAAAAAAACTGTATCGTAGGGATAATTGCCCTTTTCGTCCGGTTTGGCGGAAATCCCGTAGGCAAGGGTAACGCTGGGGGATTGGGTATTGGTTGTCACCCCCTGCCGGTTCACTTCTTCCGGTAAACTAGCGGCGGCGGTACTGACACGGTTTTGTACCAAGACTTGGGCAATGTTACGATCCATTTCCACCGGGAAAAAGACATTCACCGTACTTTGTCCGGTGTTGGTACTCTGGGACTGCATATAAACAATCTGTTCTGTCCCGTTAATCTGGCGATCGAGTACCGTGGTAACGTTATCCTGTACGGTTTTGGCATCGGTTCCCAAATAGTTGGCATTCACCGCTACCTGAATAAATGCCAACTGGGGCAGTTTTTCTAGGGGTAAAAAGGGAATAGCGATCGCCCCGATCAAAACGATTAAAATCGAGCAAACTGTGGTCAGAACGGGTCTTTTAATGAAAG
The DNA here is from genome assembly GCF_027532015.1 of Microcystis sp. LE19-131.1A. Lineage (NCBI taxonomy): Bacteria > Bacillati > Cyanobacteriota > Cyanophyceae > Chroococcales > Microcystaceae > Microcystis > Microcystis sp. LE19-131.1A. The sequence goes on from NZ_JAPZSS010000318.1 coordinate 18,004, forward strand.
TATCGGCAATACTGAGGATCATAGGGCGTTACTGGTTCATCTTTTCTAGGATAGTTGCGGCAGTGGGAGATTTACGAGTCAGATAATTAAATATTAATAGTTTAAAGATGGTATCTAGGATAACGGGAACAGTGGCCACAAACAAGCTAATGAATGTAATATTCTCGCGCCAACCAAAGTGCCGGAACAAAGTTTCTAGGATTACCGTCCAACCCTCCGCCGAGTGAAACCCGACAAATATATCGGTAAAGAGGATAAAGATAAAGGCTTTGGTGATATCATTTAAGCTGAGAAAATAACGACTAACATAGGCTTGCGTAATCGCCAATTGTTGACGACCAAAAATTAAGATGGCAATAAAGGCTATTACTCCAGTAATATCGGAGAGCAAGTTTTTCCAACCATCTTGACTTTCATAACCCGCTTCTCTGAATAATTCTTGCACCTGTTCCCGAAAGGTTTCTTCTGATTCTTGCCCTGCTTTTGCTACTCCTAAAACGTGCTTGATTTCTTGTATTTCTTGAAGTCTAGCAAATTCCCTGAGATATTTTTCACCAATTTCCTGAGAAATATAAACTTCTGATATTTTCGCTCTATCCACACCAAAATAGTTTAAGACAGGGCTAAAAATAAAGTTTCTACTAATAACCTGCACCGAGAGAGGAACTAAAATAATAATCAGGATAAAACGGATAGCGATGCGCTGCTGTTGTCGCAGGGTACGGAGTTGTTTGATGACAGTTTGTTCGTATTCGGGGGTTAATTCTTGCTGGAAGTTAAAAAATTTATTACTGGTTGCAGGAGAAATTATCTGGTTATCTTTATCCCTGGGTTTATCACTGGTGAGATTGGTATTAGGCAGA
>NZ_JAPZSS010000156.1:0-22725 GCF_027532015.1 Microcystis sp. LE19-131.1A
GAATCAGTTAGATGAGGGGGATTCTCTGGGGGTAAAAGTGTTACAATTAATTGTAGAATCGGAACCAAACACCTTAGCACAGGGAAAAGAACTGATTCAACAAGTTAGACAACAATTCCAGGAGTCTTTAAAAAGACAGGACATTCTAGAATTAATTGAGACAATTCTCATTTATAAATTGCCCAAATTAAACCGTAAGGAGATAGAAAAAATGTTTAGTTTAAGTGATTTAAGGGAAACTAAAGTCTATCAAGAAGCTTTAGAGGAAGGCCGAGAGGAAGGCAAAGAGGAAGGCAAAGAGGAAAAAGCTCGACAAATTGCCCTAAAAATGCTATATGCTGGCTTTTCTATCCCAGAAATCGCCCAATTTACCGATTTATCCCCCGCAACTATCGAGCAATTACAAAGACAAAACGCTCACGATGTTTGATAATATTTGTAAATTTATTGCCGAAAACTTCTCCGATGATTTAGCCACTTGGTTATTGGGTTCTCCCCTCTCCTTAACCGTCCTCGACCCGACGGAATTACAATTAGACCCCATTCGTGCCGATTCTCTGATTTTTTTGCAGTCAGAGGAATTGATTCTCCATACCGAATTTCAAACCGACCCCGACTCCAAAATTCCCTTCCGAATGCTCGATTATCGGATTCGCGTCTATCGTCGTCATCCCCAAAAACAAGTGCGTCAAGTGGTAATTTATCTGCGACGCAGTGATTCCCCCCTAGTACAAGAAAATACCTTCCGTCTGGGGGAAACCTTTCATTCTTTCCAAGTCATCCGTCTTTGGGAAGAAAAGACACCACAATTTTTCCATCATCCCGGTTTATTACCCTTTGCCGTACTCAGCAATACCGATGACCCCGAACAGGTGTTGAGTCTGGTGTCCCGTTCTTTAGAAACTATCCCCGAAAAACAGGTGCAAAGCAATCTCGCTGCCGCTACCAGTATTCTCGCTGGGTTAGTATTAAATCGAGAGACGATTAAAAAAATCCTTCGGAGTGACATTATGAGAGAATCCGTCATCTATCAAGATATTTTAGAGGAAGGCAGAGAGGAAGGCGAGGAAAAAGGACTACAAAAAGGACGGCGAGAGGGGGAGGAAAAGGGACTACAAAAGGGTAAAGAAGAAAAAGCTCGACAAATTGCCCTAAAAATGCTATCTGCTGGCTTTTCTATCCCAGAAATCGCCCAATTTACCGATTTATCCCCGGCAACTATCGAGGAATTACAATCGAGAGACGATTAAAAAAATTCTTCGGAGTGACATTATGAGAGAGTCCGTCATCTATCAAGATATTTTAGAGGAAGGCGAGGAAAAGGGACGGCGAGAAGGCGAGGAAAAAGCTCGACAAATTGCCCTGAAAATGCTATCTGCTGGCTTTCCTATCCCAGAAATCGCCCAATTTACCGATTTATCCCCCGACGCGATCGAGCAATTACAAAGGCAGCAGCGCAATTAAAGCTTTAATAACCGCAAAGGGTGGGAAATTAGCAAAATTTTGGCTCATCTCCCCACCCCACACCGATTAACGACGTTTAGCGAGGCCACGCACCACTAAACCACCATCTAGTATGCCTAATCCGATAATACCAGAAGGTTCGGGAGTGGACACATTACCAATATCACCCGAAATATCAGAAGCAACAAGGCGAAAGTTATCCATTGCAGCATAACCACTGCTTAGAATATCGGTTTTATCCCAAAAAAGCCCCAATTTTCTCCACGGCAGCCTCTAGAATATCGGGATCGTGAACTAAGGCAAAACGCACATACCCCTCACCACCCTTACCAAAACCGGACCCGGGGGAAACAGCGACACCAGTTTGGGCCACCAATTGCCGACAAAAATCGACGGAATTACCCGGCCAACTGGGGGGAATTTTCGCCCAAACGTACATAGTAGCGGCCGGAGTGGCAACCGGCCAACCGATGCGATTTAGGGCATTAATAAACACATCCCGGCGTTTTTGGAAGATAGCGACGGTTTCTTTGACCGAATCTTGATTACCAGTTAAAGCAGCGATCGCACCGTTGAGAATGCCCAAATACTGATTAAAATCAACCATGGCTTTAATCTGTCGCAAAGCCATAATTAACTGCGGGTTGCCAATGGCGAAACCGATGCGAAAACCGCCCATATTATAGGACTTGGAAAAGGTAAAAAACTCGATCGAATTAGTTTTAGCTCGATCGGCCTGTAAAATTGACGGGGGGGGCGATGTTCCCGCAAAAAAGATGTCTAGATAGGGAAAATCGTGGATTAAAACTAAATTATGCTGACGGCAAAAATCAACCGCTTTTTGAAAAAATGCCAAATGTGCGATCGCTGTAGTGGGATTATGGGGATAACTCAAGACCATCAGCTTCGATTGTGCCAGCACTAGCTCAGGAATGTCCTCTAAAACCGGCAGAAAGTCATTTTTTGCCAAAATTGGCATTCCGTAGATTTGACCGCCAGCAAGGGCAACACCGCCCAAATGGGAGGGATAACCCGGATCGAGAAGCAGGGCAAAATCCCCGGGGTTGAGAAGGGCCAAAGGTAGATGGGCCGTGCCTTCCTGAGAACCAATTAGGGGTAAAACCTCCGTTTCTGGATCGATGGGAACACCAAAGCGATCGCTATACCAGTTAGCGGCAGTTATTCGGAAGTCTCTGGTCCCATTATGGAGTAAATAGCCGTGGGTGTGAGGATCGTGGAGAGATCGCTCTATAGCATCGATAACATGGGGAGCAGCCCCAAGATCGGAGGAACCGAGCGAAAGATCGATAATGGTATTACCCGCTTCTCTACTGGCAGCTTTTGCCCGATCCATATCGGCAAAAACGTTGGATTGGAGTGCCTGTAAGCGGTGTGCTAGGGTTAAGTTATTCATAACCACAGATACCTAATTAGTTGACATAGGTATCGATAAAAGATTGTAATTGTGGTTTGCCGATCGCCCCTTCATGAGTGGCAATAAGTTTTTTATCTTTAAAGATGCGTAAAGCGGGAACACCTTTCACATCACATTTAGCCACCGAGTTGGGGTTAGGGTCCACCTCTAGTTTAACTACTTTTAGCCGTTCGCCGTAGGTTTTGGCCACCCAATCGATCGAGGGGGATACCAGACGACACGGACCGCACCAACTCGCCCAAAAATAGACTAAAACGGGTTTTTCGACCTCAAAAACCTCTTGGTCAAACTTCTGATCGCTAATGACAGTTACGCTACTCACAGTATTTATTTCCTCGCCATCGTTACTGATCATCATAGAGGTTCTGGGTACTTTTCGGCAATTATCCAGTTCCACAGTTCCTCAAACATGAGGATCGAAGACATCGCGTAAACCATCACCGATAAAATTAATACTTAACACCGTGATCACGATAGCCAGAGCGGGAAAAATGACCAAATGGGGGGCAGTTGTCAAGTAATCTTTAGCTTTAAATAACATTTGTCCCCAAGTCGGCACATCGGGGGGGAAACCCAAACCCAAAAAACTCAGGGTTGACTCGGTAATAATCGCATTACCCACGGCTAAAGTGGCCGCCACGATTATCATTCCCAAAACGTTAGGTAATAAATGCACCCAGATTAAACGGAAAGGAGTGGCCCCCAAAGCAATCGCAGCCGAGATAAACTCCATCTCTCGTAATTTTAAGAAATTTCCCCGCACCAATCTGGCCACCGACATCCAATTTAAACCCCCGATCACCAAAACCACGAGGATAAAAATACCCGTTTCCGGTCCGGCGATTTTCTTGATACTATCGCGAAATAGATAGACAATCAGCAAAAGTAAGGGTAATTGGGGCAAAGATAGAAATAAATCCGTTAATCGCATCAATAAGCCATCGATCGCCCCCCCGTAAAACCCAGAAATAGCCCCGATCGCTGTCCCCAGAATCATCGCGACTATCATAGCAGCAATCCCCACCGCCAGGGAAATTCGACCCCCCACCAAAATCCTCGCCAATTGATCCTGTCCCAGATCATTAGTGCCGAAAAGATGTTTTAAACTAGGGGGAGCAGTGGTTTGACTAAAATCAATGGTATCGATAGGAACTCGATAGAAAATCGGACCGAATAGGACAGCAAAAATAATTATCATTAATGCGATCGCTCCTATTACTGCCAAGGGATCTCGGTAAAAACGTCGCCAAGTATCGATAATTGCAGAAGACAGGAGAGACATAAGCTGTTAAGTGTTTAAATTACTTTTTGAGACGAGGCACTCTTGCATTAGGGGAGATTCCGCTAATCTAAGAATAAACGGTTTAAATGAGTCTTTTTAGTCTGCTGTATTTTAGGTAAAATCTCAAGATGAGTCCCTTTATTGAAGGAACCGTTGTGTTATAGTATAACTCAAGTTCAGAAAATAGAGAGTAAAACTATGACTGTTAAAGAACTTATTCAAACAGCAATTGATAATTTACCTGAAGAACAACTAGATGAACTTTATCAATTAATTAAAAATTTCACCGCCAGCAAAAACAACTTATTAGAAGAAAAACCATCCTTATTCAAACGTCATTTTCCAGTTGAGAATATGGTGGGTAAAGCTAAAATACTAGGTGATATGGTCAGTCCTATTGTAGATGAAGAAGATTGGGAATGTCTGAAGTAATTGTGCTTGATAATCATATTTGGTTGTGGTTAATAAATGGCAATTTTGACAGATTTCCCGAGCATTGGCTAGAAAAATTTGAGTTAGCAGAATCTCTCGGAGTTTCCCCCATTTCTTGCTATGAAATAGCCCTTGCTAACCAACGGGGGAGATTAGAATTAAGTTATCCCCTTCAAGAGTGGATTCAACAAGCTTTAACAGTAGCTAAAATAGATATATTTTCAATTACCCCCGAAATTGCCATTAGAGCCGTTAATTTATCTCCCATTCACAAAGATCCTTTTGACCGTATTATTATGGCTACAGCCTTAGCATACGGGGCAAAACTGGCTAGTATTGATAACTTATTTTCTAAATATGTTGAAATCAAAGATCATCTCATGGAGAGAGGGAAATAGTGATAAGTAAGAGGACAAAATCAACAGATGATTAAAATTTACACGGAAATCGAACGGGGGCAAAATTGGTTAGAGCGCCATCAAAAATCTTGTCCGATATTTGCCCTAGTTTTGGGATTTACCGAGACGGGATTAATCCCTGGAATCTCCACCGCCGGCGCCACCCCGGAAGATAGAAAATATACAGCGATCGCCGATGCCGAATTTATCGTTAAAGGAGTTTCACCCCATCCCCGTTATCCCTTACCCCCCCTAACGGTGGGAGCCTCTCCTGCCTATATTACCCGCGCCGTGGTGGAAAAATTAGCCATTCCCGTCCTCGTTTTTAACGCCGGTTTACCCTTGCCCCCGGCCGTCGATTATATCGAACTGGGGGGACAACCGGCCCGTTGTCTCTCCACCGGCCGCGCTCTAGATCTCCCCATAGTAAAACACCTGTTCGCCCAAGGATTAACCTGGGGCGAAAAACTAGCCCGCCAGTCTAGTTATCTAATTATCGGCGAGTGTGTGGTCGGTGGCACCACCACCGCCCTCGCCATCCTCACCGGATTGGGTTATCGAGCCAACGGCAAAGTTAACAGCAGCCATCCCCAGTGCAATCATGCTCAGAAACAGGCAATAGTTGAGCAGGGATTAGCCGGAAAAGAAATTTTTGATCCTTTTGAGGTAATCGCCGCCCTAGGCGATCCTCAGCAGATTTTCGTCGCTGGCATGGCCATCGCCGCCAGTGGGCAGGGTGGGGTACTTCTCGCCGGAGGAACCCAAATGTTAGCCGTTTCTGCCCTAATTCAAGCTCTAGTGACTAAATATGCCTATCCGGTTAACTGGGAAAATATCATCGTCGGCACAACTCGTTGGGTAGCGGAAGATAGAACAGGGGATACGGTGGGATTAGCCAGCCTGATCGGAAAAATACCCCTATTAGCCACACAATTAAACTTTTCCGCCTCTAAATACCCGGTTTTGCAAGCTTATGAACAGGGTTTCGTCAAGGAAGGAGTCGGTGCGGGGGGATGTGCGATCGCTGCTTATCTGTACCAGAATTGGACTAATCAAGATTTGGTCAAGGCGATCGAAAATTTAATCGGGTTTCAACTATAGTAGTTATAGTCATTTCAGATAAGTCTGATACAGTCTAGACCGACAAAATTCTTCAAAACCCTTATGAACTCTGGGATTGATATTCTCAATTTTAATTGAAATGACTATAAGTGATTGGCTACGTTTACCGATTACGAGAATTTAAGGTGTATTAAGCTACGTTAACACACCCCAAATTTATCTATATTTAACCGATAACATCTTCCGATTTAATCAGATGCGCTTCTAGGAACCAGAGACGTTTATCGATGTCCCGGGAGATTTCCGTATAGAGATCTGCTGTGTCGGCATCCCCTTGATTGCCAGTAGTATCAATAGCAGAACGAAGATGGGAAGCGTATAATGCATAACGTTCGGCTAAAGCAACGAGATGTTCACTACCATCGACGATATCAGCCGGATATTCCGGCAGAATCGAGTTAGCGGCAGCGATGCGTGCTGTTCCCAAAGCGGTTCCACCTAAAGCGGTAATCCGTTCTGCTACCATGTCCCCATAGCCTTCTAATTCCGTGGCCATTTCGTCGAAGAGGCTATGCAATTGGTAGAAATTTAAACCTTTTACATTCCAGTGGGCTTGTTTAACCTGAGTTTTTAGGTCTAAACTAGCGGCAAGGGTTTGGCTTAGGATTTCAACAATAGCTTTGCGGATATCTAATGCTAAATCGATGCGGGTGGAGTAGTATTGTCCCGTGGTTTTGGTTTTGACTGGAATGGCTACCATAATCTTTCTCCTTGATCAGTTAACAGAATACTCGATAATTTTCTCACTTGTGTCCGTGTAGAGGGGACTGATTTTGATCCTACAATTAAGCTCAAGCTATACATATCCCCTTTAAGAATCGATTAACATCGCCCTCAGCCGTCAGCCGTCAGCTAGATAATAGTGTTGATAACTAGAAAAATGGCTCTCTTCGGTTTGGTGGGTAAAATGTATTCTAAGATACAGTCCTGCGGGCGAGCGAGTGGAACGAACCACAAAGACACAAAGGACACAAAGATTGATCGCTCCTATATAAGTTAAACTTATCACACAGAGAATAAGAGAGCCGAAAAATGCCTAATTAATTGAAAAATCAGAAGCTGACAGCTGATAGCTTAATTAATTAAGCTCCTAAATAAGCCGCTAATTCTTCCGAACCGCCAATTAATTGGCCGTTAATGAAGACTTGTGGGGTGGTGGTATTACCACTCATGGCCCGCAGAGAACGACTGGTGGCATCGCGTCCGAGGATAATTTCTTCGTATTGTAGCCCTTTTTCTTCTAACATTTTCTTGGCCCGGAGGCAGTAGGGACAGCCCACTTTCGAGAAAAGAGAGACTAAAGGCGGTTTTTTGGCTTCTGGGTTGATGTAGTGTAACATCGTTTCTGCATCGGAGACTTTGAAAGGATCTCCCGGTTCTTCTGGTTCGATGAACATTTTCTCGATAACACCATCTTTGACTAGCATCGAATAGCGCCAAGAACGTTTACCGAAACCTAAGTCAGCTTTATCGACTAACATCCCCATTCCTGCGCTAAATTCGCCGTTACCGTCGGGAATTAAGACGACATTATCACATTCTTGGTCCTTTGCCCACTCGTTCATGACAAAGGTATCATTCACCGACAAGCAAACAATAGCATCTACGCCATTTTCCCGAAAAACTGGGGCTAATTCGTTATATCCGGGTAAATGGGAGGTGGAACAGGTGGGAGTGAATGCCCCGGGTAAGGCAAAAAGAACAACGGTTTTTCCTTTGAATAATTCCTTGCTGGTGATGTTCACCCATTGATTATTTTGACGCACGGGAAAGGTGACATCGGGAACTCTCTGTCCTTCTCGGTTTGGTAGCATAATCTTCAACTCCTAATTACTAAGTCGTACTCATTTCGAGTTTGTCTAAATTAAGTGTACTCATAACGACTATGAGTTGTCAACAAGTATTTATACTTAAATCAGGAGATAGGGGAATGGGAAATAGACAAAAGGCAGTAATATTGATTAGTTAATTTCCCCACACCCCACACCCAACCCCTTTTTTTACTGAAAAATGATGTTTTCCTTACTGAAAAAAAGCTATAAATGGCTAGGACTAGCGATAATAACGGTGATTTTGGCGATTACACCCGCCGTCATTGCCCAATCAACCACTAGCACCATACCTCTGGCAAAAATTAACTGGTTACAGGCAATTTTTTTGGGATTTGTGCAGGGAGTGACGGAATTTTTGCCGATTAGCAGTACCGCTCATCTAAAAGCGATTCCCGTCTTTTTGGGTTGGGGAGATCCCGGTGTCACCTATACAGCAGTGATTCAATTGGGCAGTATTGCGGCGGTATTGTCCTATTTTTGGCAGGATTTAAGGCAAATATCCACGGGAATGGTGAAAGCGGTGGCTAGTTCCGATTATCGTTCCCAGGATTTTCGTTTAGCCGTGGGGATTATCCTAGGCACAATTCCGATCGTTTTCTTCGGTTTGTTAATGAAACTTTTCATTCCCGATTTAGATAACTCCCCCCTGAGAAGCATGACAGCGATCGCCAGTGCCTCCATAGTCATGTCTTTACTCTTAGGTACGTCCGAAAAAATCGGGAAACATAAACGCAGTTTCGAGACTTTGCGACAAAAAGACGGGGTTTTAATGGGATTAGCCCAAGCTTTAGCCCTAATACCGGGGGTATCTCGTTCTGGGTCCACCTTAACTGCCGGGTTATTCATGGGTTTAGAAAGGGCCGTAGCGGCGCGATTTTCCTTTCTGTTGGGGATTCCGGCGATAGCTTTAGCCGGTTTAGTGGAATTTAAAGGCGTTCTCGACCAGATTAACACCAGTGAATTAATTCCCCTGGGTATTGGGGTAATTTCCTCGGCGATATTTTCCTATCTTTCGATCGCTTGGTTATTAGATTATCTCAAAAAACAGAGTACCTGGGTTTTTGTCTGGTATCGTCTCTTTTTTGGGGTTGCTATCCTGATTGGTGTGGCCTTGGGGCGTTTTTCCTGACCTTTTGGCATTCTAATTAATTTCCAAAAAATCTTGCAATTTTTGTAGATAAGTAGGGGCATCTTCTAACATGGGGAAATGAGCAGTATTAGCCATCTCCACATACTGGATATTATTATTCAAATCCGCCGCCATTTTGCCCATTTTGGCGGGGATAATAATGTCTTTTTCCCCTGATACTAAAAGAGTTGGTACTTTAATCTCGGCAAATTTACCCGGCATAATTTCCACTGCCTTTTTACTCACAGATGTATAAATTGTGCCTAGAGCGGCATCGTAATCCGCCGCCAAAAAATCTTCTAAAAAAGCAATTCTTTCTGATTTTGGGATCGATCGATGCAAAAATCTCGCCATAAATAATCGATCGGCAAAAGGTACTTTTAAAAACCAATCATAACGAAACTGTACCACATACTTACCGAATTTATGAAAGGCAGCAAAAGCCGCTTTATTATACTCAAAAATGCCATTACAGGTTAAAACTGCTTTGACCACTCTTTCGGGGTACATAGTAATAAAAAAAGTCGCCACCGATGCCCCCATAGAGTGACTATTAAGATAGACTTTTTCAATTTCCAAACTATCTAAAAACAAGGCCAAATCAAGGGCATATTCTTCTAAATCGTAGGAAAGCTCGGGGGATTTTTCCGGCAATTTAGACCGACCAAAACCCCGCATATCGTACAATAAACAATCAAAGCGATCGCAAATTGCCGCAGCTGTTGATCGCCAATAACGTCCCGATCCTCCCCAACCATGAATAAACACCATCACCGGCTTTTTCTGGGCAGATTCCGACTCCCGAATCCACTCGTAATAGTGGGGAACACCTCGGACAGTGACTGTTTTATCGATTATTTGAGTTTTCATGATAGATGTCGTCTTCCAGATTATCCCAAATCTTAGCGAGAGCAGTTTCGCTGACTTTTTGCCAGAAATCCGAGTTTGTCTCCTCCGGGATGAGGGTGACTAAAACCCTAGTACCCTCTGGAATCGGCACGGATTCGAGGAGTTCGATCCGGCCTTCTTTGACAATTGCGGGAACGGTATTGAGCATGGTTAACCTCGATTTTTCCCCTTAAGCGGATTCTTGACTGGGTAGAGAGGAAGGATGAACCAATAGATCTGCCGTGGAACGTTTTTCCACCATTTCGCGGGTGATTAAACATCGTTTCACGTCTTTGCGCGAGGGCAATTCGTACATGACATCGAGCATTAATTCCTCGACAATACCCCGTAGGGCCCGGGCCCCGGTTTTGCGACGATAGGCCTCTTGGGCGATCGCTAGGACGGCATCAGATTTAAACTCTAACTGTACATTGTCCATCTTCAACAGTTTTTGATACTGTTTCACCAAAGCGTTGCGGGGTTGCGTCAGGATAGCGATTAAAGCTTCCTCATCCAGGGGTGAAAGCGCAGCTAGGACGGGAATCCGACCGACAAACTCCGGAATCATGCCAAATTTGACTAAATCATCGGGAGTCATTTGTTTTAATAACCCTGCCGCTACCTTATCCTTACTAGCTTGGCCATCTCCCGGTTGAATAAAGCCCATGGATTTTTTACCGAGACGCTGATCGATCACCTTATCTAAACCGACAAACGCCCCACCGCAGATAAACAGGATATTGCTGGTGTCAATCTGAATACAATCCTGATAGGGGTGTTTGCGGCCGCCTTGGGGGGGAACATTGGCGATCGTTCCCTCTAACATTTTCAGTAAAGCTTGCTGTACCCCTTCTCCGGACACATCCCGGGTAATCGAGGTATTTTCGCTCTTACGGGCAATTTTATCGATTTCATCGATGTAGATAATGCCCCGCTGCGCTTCTTCCACGTCTAAATCTGCCACTTGTAACAGACGCAAGAGAATATTTTCCACATCTTCCCCCACATAACCGGCCTCGGTTAAAGTGGTGGCATCAGCGACAGCAAAAGGTACATCGAGGATTTTAGCCAGAGTTTGAGCTAGAAGGGTTTTTCCCGATCCTGTGGGACCAATTAACAGAATATTGGATTTTTGCAGTTCGATGCTATCTTCTGGACTACCGCCACCGGCTTTTTGGGTTTGGATATCTTTGAGGCGTTTGTAATGGTTATAAACGGCCACCGAAAGCACTTTTTTCGCCTCATTTTGACCAATAACGTAGTCATCGAGGTGTTTTTTAATCTCTCTTGGTTTGGGAATTTGTTCCCAAGTGGTTTTGTTTTGGCCCGATCGCCGTTTGTTGGGACGTTCCTCCACTGGGGCGACCGGACTGGGCGGTTCCATCAATTCCTCATCGAGAATTTCGTTACACAGTTCCACACACTCGTCACAGATATAGACCCCCGGCCCGGCGATTAATTTTCGCACTTGTTCCTGGGATTTGCCGCAAAATGAACACTTGAGGTGGGAGTCGTACTTAGACATAGTTTATTTACAGGGAAGTAACGGGAACGGTAGGATCGGGCAGTTCGGGACGGGAAATCACCAGATCGATTAACCCATATTCTTTGGCTTCGACGGCCGACATGAAAAAGTCCCGTTCGGTGTCGTTGGCGATGCGATCGTAGGGTTGACCGGTGTGGTGAGCCAGCATGGTGTTGAGTCTCTGTTTAATATAGAGGATCTCTTTGGCCTGGATGGCGATATCACTAGCTTGACCTTGGGCGCCGCCGAGGGGTTGGTGAATCATGATCCGGCTACTGGGTAGGGACATCCGTTTACCTGCTGCGCCGCCACAAAGCAGGAATGCTCCCATACTAGCGGCTAAACCGAAACAAATTGTCGCCACGTCGGGGCGAATTTGTTGCATGGTGTCGTAGATAGCTAGTCCGGCATAAACGGAACCACCGGGGGAGTTTATATAAAGTTGGATATCTTTTTCGGGATCTTCTGCCTCCAAGTAGAGGAGTTGGGCGACGATCGAATCAGCGACCTGATCATCGACGGGAGTTCCCAAAAAGACAATTCTCTCGCGCAGGAGTCGAGAATAGATATCAAAAGCCCGTTCACCCATGCCAGACTGTTCGATTACCACGGGTAAAACGTTAGCTAGGGAGTTTCTCCCCGTGTTGGCGTAGATAGCAGGGCGACAATTACTGGTAATTGGGTAGTCAGGTGATCTCGATTCGAGCATAATTTTTTCGGTTCCGCTATCACAATCTTAGGGTTTTTGCTTGGCTGTGGAGCTTTGACTGGCAAATGTTAAGCATCTTTAGCACTTCTGTCCATCTATTATGCCCTAAGTTTTCCCCGGTTGGCAGGAATCAGTGATCAGTTATCAGTTATCAGTTATCAGTTATCAGTTATCAGTTATCAGTTTTAGACACAGCAAGCCTTTTAGGGATTTAAAGAACATTTAAAAGGGGGTTTTTGGGGCAATTCTGAGTGTACTATCATGCCTAAAAGCCTGAAGACTCGTAAAATGAACTTGTTAATCCCGTTGAATTTTACCCCGTATTACGTGAACTAAAACCTGAAACCCTTGCTACAGCGCAAATTTAGAATTGCTGAGTTATCAGGGAATGGGGGAATGGGGGAATTCAACCAATACCCTAAAACCCCAACACCCCAACACGACTGCTAACTCCTTACGGTTCTTCCTCGGCTGCCAACACTTCCACTTCGGTGAATGCGAAGGTTTCTTCTGTTTCCTCATCCTCGCTTGTTTCTTCCTCTAGGGAACCTTTGGGGACGAGGGTGATAGTAGCCTTTTCTTTCAGCCATTCTAGGGTGTTTTCCGCCAGCATTTCTTCGGTGATCACCTGTTCCAGACGCTGCCTATCTATGTCGCGATCGGACAATTGCGCCATGATTTTGGCGATTTTTTCCGTTACCGCTTCGGGACTGACTTCAATGCCTGCGACTTTAGCCAATTCTTGCACCACGAGAGTCTCTTTTAGACTTTCGATCGCATCGGGACGGGTGCTTTCCCGCATTTTGGGAATATTATCTTTTGTAAACAACTGGTTGACATCTAGCCCCATTTGTTGAAATTCCATGAAGCTTTGGGTCAAAATATGCGTCACTTCCTTTTCGATCAGCGTCTCCGGTAAATCTAAAGTCGCACCCTTAACTAATTCCTTGGTTAAAGCGTCATAAATGCTTTCTTTGGTTTCCTTCTCCGCTTGTTCTTGGAAGCGTTTCTCTAAACTTGCTCTTAATTCGGCGATTGTCTCCTGATCGCTGACTTCTTGGGCAAAATCGTCGTCAAGCTCTGGTAATTCCTTTGCCTTTAACTCTTTCATCGTAATGGTAAAAATTACCGCTTTTGCTGCCACATCCTCTTTGGGATAATCTTCTGGGAAAGTTAAAGTCATCTCTTTGACTTCTTCCGGTTTCATGCCGATGATTCCTTCCACCATCCCCTCGATAAAGCGTCCTGCTTCCATATCCACCCGCAGATCTTCGCCGTCAATATCTGGGATATCTTCGCCAGTTTCGGCGGATTTTCCCCGATAATCAACAATCGCCACATCTCCTAGCTGCGCCCCGCGATCTTCCACGGGAACCAATGTCGCTAACTGTTCTTGACGCTCTTTAAACCAATTTTCCACGGATTCGGGATCATAAACGGTTTCTTCGGCAGTAACGCTCAGATTTTCGTAATCTCCGAGAATAATTGTCGGGGCCACATCCACGGAAACTGAAAAAGTCAAAGCTTTACCCGGTTCATAGGCAGCGATCAAATCCTCAAACTTAGACAATAGCTGCGGAGTACCCAGGGACTCGATCCCCTCCTGTTTTAGGGCAGATTCGAGACAATTTTCGATTAATTCCTCAATTACCGCCGCTTTTACAGCTTTAGAACCCAATCTTTGCAGAAGAATCTGACGGGGAACCTTGCCGGGGCGAAAACCGGGTATATTGGCCGACTTCGCTAAATTATTTACCACTTTCTCGTGGGTGTTTTTCGTAGTTTCGGCGGGAATTTCAATTTCTAAACCTATCTGACTGGCAGGAAGCTTTTCCTGAATAACTTTCATTGATTTTTCTAGCTCTTACGACAAGGAACGTTTATAATAGGGTGAGCGGTGTTTACGCCTGCGGTGGATCCGTCCCGCTCATGATATTCTAGGGGAATAGCTGCAGTTGTTCCCCAAGCTCTCACAATCTTTTTATTTTAGCGGTCAATGGGGTATATTTAATTTATTCCGTCCTTGGGGCAGTTAAGCCCAATCAGAAAATTTTGCTGATCAAAAGCCGATCAATCCAAGCTTGAGAATAACTCGGTGGACAAAAAAGATTTTTTATTTTAACGATTTCTTCGGATCATCATCATCACCCAACTCGTCAGGAGGTCACACAATTTGAGTCAAAAAGTACGGGTCGCTATTTTAGGGGCCACTGGGGCCGTGGGAACGGAATTGCTAGAGTTATTAGCTAGTCGTCATTTCCCTCTTGCTAGTCTAAAATTACTGGCTTCTGAGCGTTCTGCTGGAAAAACCCTCGATTTTCGGGGCGAAAGTCTCCTAATCGAAGCGGTAAACGAGCGCTCTTTTCAGGACGTGGATATTGTTCTCGCTTCTGCGGGGGGGTCCACCTCGAAAGCTTGGGCGAAAACTATTGTCGAGTCGGGTGCGACGATTATCGATAACTCCAGCGCTTTTCGCATGAATCCCGAAGTGCCTCTGGTTGTCCCAGAAATCAATCCCGACAGTGTGGACAATCACCGGGGCATTATCGCTAATCCCAACTGTACGACAATTCTTTTAGGAGTGGCGATCTGGCCTCTCCACCAAGTACAGGCGATCGAGCGAGTAGTAGTTTCTACTTATCAGTCCGCTAGTGGTGCTGGAGCGCGAGCAATGGAGGAGGTAAAACAGCAAGCACAAGCAATTCTTGACAATCGGCAACCCCCCACTAATTCCTTCCCCTATCCCCTCGCTTTTAATCTTTTTCCCCACAATACCCCGATTAATGGTCAAGGGTACTGCGAGGAAGAAATGAAAATGGTCAACGAAACCCGCAAGATTTTTGCTTGTCCAGAGCTGCGGGTTAGCGCCACCTGTGTGAGGGTTCCCGTCCTGCGGGCTCATTCGGAATCGGTTAACCTAGAATTTAGTCGGCCTTTTTCTGTGCTGAAAGCCAGAGAAATTCTTGAGTCTGCTCCGGGGGTAAAATTAGTGGAAGATTGGGACGCTAACTATTTTCCCATGCCAATTGATGCTACCGGTCGCGATGAAGTATTAGTGGGACGCATTCGTCAAGATATCTCCCATCCTAACGGTCTGGAATTGTGGCTATGCGGCGATCAAATTCGCAAGGGTGCGGCTTTAAATGCTGTACAAATTGCCGAACTTTTAGTTAAGAAAAATCTCGTCGGTTCAAGATTAGCAACAGTTTGATAATTAAGCTATCAGCCATCAGCTAGATCAAGGCAATGATAACTAGAAAAATCGCTAATTAATCGGATAAATCAAGTCTTAAAGCTGATTGCTGATCGCTCAAAAACTGATAACAAAGACCGAATCTAAAACCTAATTTGTTAAGCTAAAAGCTTCAATGTACTTAAGTTGATAACCTTCTTTTTAGGTAGGAGGATTGCTAGATTCTTTCTGTTGCCTCTTGCCTTGAGAAGCTGATAACTGATAACTGATAACTGATAACTGATCAATGAGTGAAACATATTTTGGACGAGTAATTACGGCGATGGTGACACCCTTCACCGTCGAGGGTCAAGTTAATTATGGGATGGTGGAAAAATTGGCCGATTATCTAGTTACTCACGGTAGCGATGGTATAGTGGTCTGTGGGACGACGGGAGAATCACCCACCCTAAGTTGGCAGGAAGAATACGAACTATTTAGTATTGTCAAAAAAGCGGTTAATGGTCGGGGAAAAGTGATCGCGGGGACGGGTTCTAATTCCACTTCCGAAGCGATCGAAGCGACCCAACAGGCTGCTAAACTGGGTTTAGATGGTTCTTTACAAGTGGTTCCCTACTACAATAAACCACCCCAAGAGGGTTTATATGAGCATTTTCGCGCCATTGCCAAAGCTTGTCCCGATCTGCCAGTAATGCTTTATAATATCCCCGGTCGTACTGGTCAAAATATGACCCCAGAAACGATTATTAAACTGGCAGCAGTTGATAATATTGTGGCGGTAAAAGAAGCTAGTGGTAATTTAGAACAAACCTGTAAGATTTACTGTCATACTCCTGAAAATTTCGCTATTTATTCCGGCGATGATTTTCTCACCTTACCCCTAATGACCTGTGGTGCGGTGGGAGTGGTCAGTGTTGCTAGTCATCTAGTGGGAGAAGAAATTCAAGGAATGATTCAAGCTTTCTTAACTGGAGATGCGGCCAAAGCGATCGAGATTAATTTGAAATTATTTCCCCTGTTTAAAGGTTTATTCTGTGCCACTAATCCAATTCCAATTAAAGCGGCCTTAAATCTAGTCGGTTGGGAAGTGGGGGGTCTAAGACTTCCTTTATGTTCCTTAAGTCCAGAGTTAGAAGAAGGATTAGCAAAAATCATGCAAGAATTGGCTTTAATCTAGAAAAATACTAGAAATTCTTGCCCACTAAACTGGGATTTTTCGAGAAAGTAGGTTATAATATTAATAGCTTCACTAGAAGAAAAGAAATATAGTTTAGAACAGCCAGAAAGTATTGATACTAAGTGAATTTAACTAGGTGTTGTTTACCTAGTTCGACTTATTCTAACTATTCATTTTTTGAGATTTCCCGTCCACAAAACCCACCTGAAAAATCACCATAACTTACCATCAAAGGATACCTAATGAGTCAAGATAAAACCCAAGCAAAACTAAAGATCATTCCCCTAGGAGGATTACACGAAATCGGCAAAAACACCTGTGTTTTTGAGTACGATGATGAGATTATTCTCCTGGATGCTGGTTTAGCTTTTCCTTCCGATGATATGCACGGGGTCAATGTAGTGCTTCCCGATATGACTTATCTAAGAGAAAATCGCCATAAAATTAAGGGTATGATCGTCACCCACGGTCACGAAGATCATATCGGTGGTATTCCCTACCATCTCAAACAATTTGATGTACCAATTATCTACGGTCCGCGTCTAGCGATGGCTTTATTGCGGGATAAATTGGAAGAAGCAGGATTAGTAAATCGTACTAAATTAGAAACCGTTGCTCCTCGGCAAATGGTGCGTTTAGGTAAATCTTTCATGGTGGAATATATCCGCAATACCCACTCGATCGCCGATAGTTTTTGTGTAGCAATTCACACTCCTTTGGGGGTAGTTATTCACACAGGAGATTTTAAAATTGACCATACTCCCGTCGATGGCGAGTTTTTTGATCTGCAAAAAATTGCCGAACATGGCGAGAAAGGGGTGCTATGTTTATTGAGTGATTCCACTAACGCGGAAGTACCCGGTTATACTCCCTCGGAAGCTTCCGTTTATCCCGGTTTAGAGCGGGTTTTTAACCAAGCAACGGGACGGATTATGATCACTACCTTTGCTTCCTCGGTGCATCGGATTAATCTGGTGTTGAAATTGGCCCAGAAATTTAACCGGAAAGTAGTGGTAGTGGGTCGATCGATGTTAAATGTCATCGCTCATGCGCGTAATTTGGGGTATATCAAATGTCCCGACGATCTATTTGAACCCTTAAAAGCGACCCGCAATTTAGCCGATGAAAAAATCGTTATTTTAACCACAGGATCCCAGGGAGAAACTTTAGCGGCCATGACGCGGATTTCTAAGGGTGAACATCCTCATATTCGCGTGCGTCAGGGGGATACGATTGTCTTTTCCGCTAATCCGATTCCGGGTAATACGATCGCTGTGGTCAATACAATTGATCGCCTGATGATGCAGGGTGCTAACGTGGTTTACGGACGCGATAAGGGAATTCACGTTTCTGGCCATGGTTCCCAAGAAGACCATAAATTGATGCTATCTTTGACCCGGCCGAAGTTTTTTGTGCCAGTGCATGGAGAACACCGAATGCTGGTCAAACACGCTCAGATGGCCCAAAGTATGGGTATTCCCGCCGAAAATATGGTAATTGTCAAAAATGGTGACACGATCGAGTTAACTGGCGATCGCATTGCCATCGGCGCGCCAGTGCCTTCGGGAATCGAGTTAGTCGATCAAGCGGGTGTGGTCCACGAACACATTATGCAGGAAAGACAACAATTAGCCGAAGATGGTGTGATTACGATCGCCGCCTTCGTTAACGCTGAGGGACAATTAAGCGCACCTCCAGAGATTAATTTGCGCGGTGTGGTGACAAAAGTGGAAATCCCGCTGCTGAATCAGTTAATTATTCGGGCGATCGAACGCTGTTTAAGCGATCGCAGTAGTGAATTTAAAACTGCGACGGGGGTTCAGGATTGGGCCGGTTTGCGGGCCGAAATCGAGACGACTTTGCAACGTTTAATCAAACGGGAGTTAAAGAGTCAACCTCTAGTGATTTTCCTCCTGCAAGCGGCGGTAACGGAACCAGCGAACAATCGTACTTATCGCCGCCGCCGTCCCGCAGCTACCATGGCCTCCTAATATCAGTGAGCAGTAAACAGTGAGCAGTAAACAGTGATCAGTAAACAGTGAAAAGATGGCAAGAAACTGCTATTTAATACTGGTCACTTAACACATACTGCTCACTTAAAACTCAAATCTGATAACTGTTAACTTACCCACTGATAACTGATAACTGATAACTGATAACTGACCATGTTCCATGCTGCCGATTTGCGATCGCTGCTGACCGCCGTTGCCAGGGGAGAAATTAACCCGGAGACAGCCTTAGATAAACTTAAACATCTGGCCTTTGAACCGGTGGAAGACTTCGCTAAAATTGACCATCATCGTCAATTAAGGACGGGATTTCCGGAGGTTATCTGGGGGCCGGGTAAAACCACCGCTCAAATCGCCCAAATTATCCATGTTTTGCGTCAAAATAGTCCCGTGGTTATGGCCACCCGCATTGAAGCAGAGATAGCAGTCCAGCTACAGGAACAGGTAACAGACTTAGTTTATTATCCCTTAGCCCGCATCTGTGCCATTGCCGCATCCGCTCCAGAAAATCCCCCAAAAGGGATAATTTCCATCCTAACGGCGGGAACTGCCGATATTCCCGTAGCGGAGGAGGCGGCGGTTACTGCTCAATTATGCGGTTTTTCCGTGCAGCGTCTCTGGGATGTGGGAGTAGCGGGAATTCATCGCCTCTTGAATCATCGCCATCTACTGGATGCCGCCGATGTGTTAATTGTTGTTGCGGGAATGGAAGGAGCCTTACCAAGTGTGGTAGCGGGATTAGTCGATCGCCCGGTGATCGCCGTTCCCACCAGTATCGGTTACGGAACCAGTTTCGGCGGTATTGCTCCTTTGTTAACTATGCTCAATTCCTGCGCGGTCGGCATCGGTGTGGTTAATATAGATAATGGTTTTGGGGCTGCCATGTTAGCCGGCCAAATTTTACGCACGGCGGCCAGATTAGCCTAGATTTTCCTTCATCTCAGACTGAAAATCCTATACAGTTGGTATAGGGATAAACTACTTTGAAAAAGAAGCCGATATGCACCTAAGTGAAATTACTCATCCCAACCAGTTACATGGTTTATCACTCCGTCAATTAGAAGATATTGCCCGTCAGATTCGCGAAAAACACCTCCAGACGATCGCCGCTACCGGTGGACATTTGGGACCAGGGTTAGGAGTCGTAGAACTAACGATCGCCCTTTACCAAACCCTCGATCTCGATCGCGATAAAGTCCTTTGGGACGTGGGACACCAAGCTTATCCGCACAAACTCCTCACCGGTCGCTATAACGATTTTCACACCCTGCGCCAAAAAAATGGCGTTGCGGGCTATCTAAAACGTTGCGAGAGCAAATTTGACCATTTTGGGGCTGGACACGCCTCCACGAGCATTTCTGCGGGGTTAGGAATGGCTTTAGCCCGGGATGCCAAGGGGGAAGATTTCAAGGTAGTATCGATCATCGGGGATGGCGCTTTAACCGGGGGTATGGCCCTAGAAGCGATTAACCATGCCGGACATTTACCGAACACCAACATCATGGTTATCCTCAACGATAACGAGATGTCCATTTCCCCCAACGTCGGGGCAATTTCCCGCTATCTCAATAAAGTGCGTCTGAGCGAACCCGTCCAGTTTATCGCCGATAATCTCGAAGAACAATTGAAACACCTACCCTTCTTCGGTGACTCCCTCACCCCCGAAATGGAACGAGTCAAAGAAGGGATGAAACGGTTAGCAGTTCCCAAAGTCGGCGCTGTCATTGAAGAATTGGGCTTTAAATATTTTGGCCCGATTGATGGTCATAATATTCCCGAATTAATCGCCACTTTTAAACAGGCCCATAAGGTCCAAGGACCGGTTTTCGTCCACGTTGCCACCGTTAAAGGCAAAGGCTACGAATGGGCCGAAAAAGATCAAGTGGGTTATCATGCCCAAAATCCCTTTAATTTAGCCACGGGTAAACCGATTCCCTCCAGTAAACCGAAACCTCCGGCTTATTCCAAAGTTTTCGGGCATACTCTCACCAAATTAGCGGAAAATGACCCGCGCATTATCGGTATCACCGCCGCTATGGCTACCGGGACAGGATTAGATAAATTTCAGGCAAAACTGCCGAAACAGTATATCGATGTGGGAATTGCTGAACAACACGCTGTTACCCTCGCCGGTGGTCTTGCTTGCGAAGGAATGCGCCCGGTTGTCACCATTTACTCTACTTTCCTGCAGCGGGCTTTTGATCAGATTATTCATGATATCTGCATTCAAAATCTCCCGGTTTTCTTTTGTATGGACCGGGCCGGTATTGTCGGGGCCGATGGACCGACCCACCAAGGGATGTACGATATCGCCTACCTGCGTTGTATCCCCAATATGACCATTATGGCCCCGAAAGATGAGGCGGAACTGCAAAGAATGGTCGTGACGGGGATTAATCATACCAGCGGCCCCATTGCCATGCGTTACCCCCGGGGCAACGGTTTAGGGGTTCCCCTGATGGAAGAGGGTTGGGAAGCTTTACCCATCGGTAAGGGCGAAATTCTCCGCAGTGGCGATGATGTTCTCCTGTTAGGATACGGCACGATGGTCAATACTTCCCTACAGGTGGCCGAAATCCTCAGCGAATACGGCATCGAAGCCACAGTGGTTAATGCTCGTTTTGTCAAGCCCCTTGATACAGAACTTATCTTTCCCCTTGCCCAACGTCTTGGTAAGGTGGTGACTTTAGAAGAAGGTTGTTTGATGGGTGGTTTTGGTTCTGCGGTTTTGGAAGCTTTACAGGATGCTAATATTCTAGTTCCAGTCAAACGTTTCGGGGTTCCCGATAAATTAGTGGACCACGCAACACCAGAGCAATCCTTCGCTGATTTGGGTTTAACCAGTCCCCAGATTGCCCAACAGGTTTTAGCGGCATTTTTTAGCCAAAAACAAACCGCTAACGTTGGTTAAAATCTCAAGATTAGCTTGGCCAGTTTTCCCGAAAAATTAGGGAAGACTGGTTTTTTTGGTCTAGATAGTTAATGAAGACTGCCGGCAATAAATAGTGAGGGGAACGAACCACAGAGACACAAAGGACACAAAGATCGATCACTACTATATAAGTTAAATTTATCACACAAAGAATAGGAGAGTCCAGTAGCTTTAAGAGCATCAGCCATGAGTTGGTCATCAATGACAGTGTTAGTTCTCATAGTATCCCTAGTTGTGTATAGTAGATTAAACCTCTTGCATAATTAATTTGTGAGGGTTCAAAAATGAGAAAAAAGGTTAAATTTTGTCAAGAAATTGCTTAAAGTTTTGTAAAGCCACTTGACTTAAAGACAGAATTGTGTACAATCTTTCATCGGTAATTTTACCCGGAGTGCTGTGTATGGTTTCATCAGTTCATCTTATGGCTTCTGGCTGGGATTTAGCAGTTTTTGTTTTAAAGCTAACCTTTGAGCAAGAGCAGAATAGGAGGATATGTCAACCATGTTAACCACTGATCTAGAGATAAGACTAGCAGCTTTAGAAGCTGAAGTAGCACTGCTTAAGCGTTTGCTACCCACTGTCAGCGAAACTCCCTGGTGGGAAAAAATTGTCGGCACTTTTGCTGAAGATCCGGTTTACGAAGAGGCAATGCAGTTTGGTCAAGAGTACCGTCAGTCCCTAAAACCATTAGCTGAGGAAGCATCCGAACCCTCAAATGTATCTCCTTGACACAGATCATATTACTATTCTCGATCGCGGGGGTCAACCGGCACAACAATTGCTGAAAAAACTGGCTGCTATTACGAGCAGCGAAGTTGCCACCACAATTATCACCTACGAAGAACAAATGCGGGGATGGCTCAGTTACATAGCCAAGACCAATTCGATTGAAACCCAAGTTGTTGCCTATCGAAGGCTAGAAAAGCACCTCGCTAATTATCGCACGATTCCCATTGTCGGCTTTGATGAAAAGGCCGGTCAAGTTTTTCAAGAGCTTCGGGTAACTTACCCTCGTTTGGGTTCGATGGATTTGAAGATTGCTGCTATCTCAATGGTTAATAGACCTCCTGCAAAAATAGGAACTGATTATGTACAATAAAGTAAAACACTCAGAAAAACCATGACTTACGAAAAAGTAAAAAATTTGAATCCAGAAGAGTTTAAACGCTTTTGTGGAGTATATCCTGAAACATTTAAG
>NZ_JAPZSS010000214.1:0-12558 GCF_027532015.1 Microcystis sp. LE19-131.1A
TCAAGGATTAGGGGTTAATAGTGCCGCCTTAGTGCAGGTAACAACCGGTGCAATAGCTGGAACTTACCTCGTTATTAATGATAGCACGGCTGGCTTCCAATCCAGCAATGATTTATTAATAAATATCACCGGATTTACTGGTGCTTTGCCAGCTTTAGGGAGCATTCCAGTGGGTAATTTCTTTGTTTAAGTGTCTAAGCTCTCCTTCTAAGTCACCTAGAAAACGGGTTTCTTCAAGAAACTATTTAGAAACCCGTTTTCTGGACTTTAAAACAAAAAAACGTTTCGCTGACAAACTCTATAAAGAACGTAGGTTGGTTTGAAGCATGAAACCCAACGCCTGCTCATGTTAAGCTTTTCACTACTACTTATAGTTAATCATGTATTTCTGGCAATTTCGTGTTTATCAGCGTCCTTTGCTGCATCCCCTACAAACCCATCACGGACTCTGGGAAATTAGGGAAGGAATTATTATTCGCTTAGAAGCGGAAGATGGACGTATAGGATGGGGAGAAATTGCTCCTTTACCTGAATTTGGTTCAGAAACATTATCGGCCGCAATATTATTCTGTCAAAGTCTCGAAAATCCCCTATCAATAAATTCAATTTTTTCTATTCCTGAACAATTTCCTGCTTGTCAATTTGCCTTTGAATCAGCTTTAGAAGATTTAAGTATAGAGAATCAATTAAGAGAATTAGAACCGAAAAACTATAGTTATTTATTACCCACTGGTGCGGCAGTATTTACCAGTCTAGATGATATTTTAGCCACTAATCAAACTAATACTTATAAATGGAAAATTGCGGTCAATTCTCTCAAGCAAGAGTTAAACTTATTTGAAAAATTAATTGACCGATTACCCAGGGGAATTAAATTGCGTTTAGATGCCAATGGGGGATTAAGTATTGCTGAGAGTAAAATCTGGTTAAAAATTGCCGATGAATGTCAAATAATTGAATTTATCGAACAACCTTTACCCCCGTCTCAATTAGAGGAAATGTTGCAATTAAGTCAAGATTTTACCACGGGAATTGCTTTAGATGAATCGGTGGCCAATCTTCGACAAATAGAGGAATGTTATCAACGGGGATGGCGAGGAATTTTTGTGATTAAACCTGCTATTAATGGTTCAATACAAGGGTTAAGACATCTCTGGGAAAAATATCCCTTAGATTTAGTATTTTCCTCGGTTTTAGAAACTAATATCGGCAGAAAATCCGCTTTACGTCTAGCACAAGAATACCCCAAAAAGGAGCGAGCTTTAGGTTTTGGTGTGCAACAATGGTTTAATAATAGTGACCCCGATTGGTTAGAAAAACTGTGGACGACATCAGCAAACAATTAGCATATCTCAGTCAAAAAGATTGGTTATATGGATACAATAGCCAGAAATTTTATCAATTATATCAGTCCTATTCTCAGAAATTTATCGCCGCAGATAATCCTCGATTAACTATACTGCTTGCTGAAGGCAATCCCCTTAAATTTCTAGCGATATTCTTGGCTGCCGTCAGGTCAAAAAGTTGCCTATTTTTAGCTAATCCCGACTGGAAAACTAACGAATGGGAACAGGTTTTCTCTCTGGTGCAACCCGATTATATTTTTGGCGAAAATATCAAGGTTTTTAACTATAATTCTCCTCCTGTCAATCCTTTGACTAATTCTCTGATGATACCCACAGGGGGAACCTCGGGAAAAATTCGCTTTGCTATCCATAACTGGTTAACTTTAACTGCTTCTGTCAAAGGTTTCTCTGAATATTTTCAAGTCGAGCAGGTTAACTCTTTTTGCCTACTGCCTTTATATCATGTTAGTGGTTTAATGCAGTTTCTCAGAAGTTTTTTAACAGGGGGAGATTTTGCTGTTATTCCTTACCAGAAAATCAAACAAAAGCGCATAAATAATCTCAATCTTCAAGATTATTTTATCTCTTTAGTACCCACTCAATTACAATTCTTTCTAGAAAATGATCCTCGTTGGTTAGCCAATTTTAAAACAGTTTTACTAGGAGGTTCCCCTGCATGGCCATCTTTACTAGAAAAAGCTAGAGAATATAATATTTCTCTGTCTCCCACCTATGGAATGACGGAAACTGCCTCACAAATTGTCACTCTTAAACCGGAAGATTTTCGACGAGGAAATAATAGTAGTGGACAGCTATTACCCCATGCTCAGATAAAAATTAATCCCGATAACCAGAAAATTATTATTGAAGCGAAATCTTTATTTTTAGGCTATTATCCCCATCTTAATCAAGCAAGCTACTTCGAGACGGATGATTTAGGTTACTTTGATGAAAGTGGTTATTTATATATCATTGGTCGCGATAGTCAAAAAATAATTACTGGAGGAGAAAATGTTTATCCTCTTGAGGTAGAAACTGCCATTAGACACACTAATTTAGTTAAAGATGTGGTGGTTTTAGGGTTGCCAGATTCTCGATGGGGACAGATAATTGTCGCTTTTTATGTCCCCGTTAATTCTCAGATATGCCAGACAATTATTCAATCCCAGATTAAGGATAAATTAGTCAATTATAAACTGCCGAAACATTGGATAAAATTACCAGAGATACCAAAAAGTCCCCAGGGGAAGATTAATCGAACCAATTTAATTAAATTAGCTGAAACTTGTTTTGACACCGAGTCAAACCCCAGAGGATAATTATAGCAGTTATCTTAATGGTGAGTTATGAGGGTTTCCTAAATTAGCGTCATTTTCCCAGCCAAAAGCCAAGGGATTTACTAGGTATATGGCGACAAAATCGCCATTTTTTGCCGAGGAATTGCTGGTAATGGCAATCTCTGGCTCATTTTATTAATGAATGTTAAAAGTTGATAGCTATCTTGCTAAAGATTGACCGCTTAGGCAATAATGGGAAGGTTTATCATCCCCATTAAAGTAAAGAATGCTCAACGCTTTTATTTGGCTACCGATTATAGGGGCGATACTGATTGCCTACACGCCTCTAGAGGCGAAAAAAGTGCGAGGATTAGCTCTAACTCTTGCTGTCGTTCTCTTACTGCTTAATATTCTCCTTGGCTGGCAATTTGACCCTAGTAACCCGCAAATGCAGTTCACGGTTAACCTGCCTTGGATTAATTTCCTCGGTTTCAATTATGCCCTCGGTGTCGATGGATTGTCATTTTCATTACTTTTTCTTAACAGCATCTTGACAATAATTGCTCTTTATGCTAGTGGTACAGAGGTTAACCGACCGAAATTTTACTATTCTCTGCTCTTGTTACTCAATGCCGGAGTAGCGGGGGCCTTTCTAGCGCAGGATTTACTGCTATTCTTCCTATTTTACGAATTAGAAATCGTCCCGCTTTACTTTCTCATTGCCATTTGGGGGGGTCAAAGACGCGGTTACGCGGGCATGAAATTTTTATTATACACGGCAATTTCAGGCTTTTTAGTGCTAATCTCTTTCCTTGGCTTAGTTTGGCTAACTGGTGCTGATAATTTCGCTTATAACCCCCTTTTATCGAATAATTTAGACGTTAAAACCCAATTACTGCTCCTCATCCCCCTTCTCATCGGATTAGCCATCAAAATTCCGATTTTTCCCTTTCATACTTGGCTACCGGATGCTCACGTCGAAGCATCTACCCCCGTTTCTGTGCTTTTAGCGGGAATATTACTCAAATTAGGAACCTATGGACTGCTGCGCTTTGGAGTCGGTTTATTTCTCGATGCTTGGGTGACTCTCGCCCCTTGGTTAGCAACGATAGCAGCTATCAGCGCCCTCTACGGGGCCAGTTGCGCTATTGCCCAAAAGGATATGAAAAAAGTAGTGGCCTATTCTTCTATTTCCCACATGGCCTATATTTTACTAGCGGCGGCGGCCACCACCAGATTAAGCATCACCGCAGCGATTTTGCAGATGATTAGTCACGGTTTAATTTCCGCTTTATTATTTTTGTTGGTGGGAGTAGTGTATAAAAAAACTGGCAGTCGGGATGTGGATTATCTACGCGGTTTATTAAATCCAGAAAGAGGTTTACCAATCACGGGAATGTTAATGATTTTAGCGGCCATGGCCAGCGCCGGCATCCCCGGAATGGTGGGATTTATCGCCGAATTTTTGGTCTTTCGTGGCAGTTTCCCGATTTTTCCGATACAAACGCTCTTATGTTTGGTCGCTAGTGGTTTAACCGCAGTATATTTTCTCCTGATGATTAATCGGGTTTTCTTTGGTCGTTTAACCCCTGAATTATCGCGCATTCCTCGCAGTACCTGGCCCGAAAGATTTCCCGAAATTGCTTTGGCTTTATTTATTATTGTTTTGGGATTACAACCGAGTTGGATGATTCACTGGACTGAAAACCAAGCATCAATGTTATTAACTGGGACGGCAATCAGTCAAAGGCAATCATAGAAAGCTTTTCCGGAATTTTTTAAACCTAGACCGAAACTAACTTGTGGATAGGAGCCGAAACGTCAAAAATTTTTGGCTTTGCGGAGGGAATTAACCGTTAAAACCACCTGTTCCCCCACCAGTTCAATTTCTTCTAAAGTATTAAAACGACTCAACCCGAAGCGCAGGGAGGCATAAGCGAGAGATTCGGGGCGACCCAAGGCAGTTAAAACGTGGGAGGGGGCGGTATGGCTAGAAGAACAGGCAGAACCGGAGGAAAGAGCCACTATTGGCTGTAATCCTAACAATAACGCCGCACCGTCCACCCCTTCAATACTAATATTTAAATTTCCGGCTAATCTTTGGCTAGGATGACCATTGAGATAAATTCTGTCTAATTGACTGATAATCTCCCATAAACGGGCTTTTAACTGATTTAAGTAGCTGTTATCTTCTTCGATCGCTTTGATGCCCAATTCTACCGCCTTGGCAAAACCGACAATTTGTGGTGTAAACAGTGTACCCGATCGCAGTCCTTTTTCCTGACCTCCCCCTTGAATTTGAGCGGCAAGACGGACTCGGGGGTTTCGGCGCCGGACGTACAGCGCACCGATTCCCTTTGGTCCGTGGACTTTGTGGGCAGTTAAGGACATTAGATCTATATTCATTTCCTCCACATCTAGGGGAATTTTGCCGATTGCTTGGGCCGCGTCCGTATGAAAAAGTACCTGATACTGGCGACAAATCGCCCCAATTGCCGCTAAAGGTTGAATCACCCCAATCTCGTTATTAGCCGCCATAATTGACAGCAAAATCGTGTCAGGACGCAAAGATTTTTCTAGTAGTTCCAAGTCAATTAGGCCATCAGCACCGACGGGTAAAATTGTCACCTCAAAACCTAATTTTTCCAGATAATGACAGGGATCTAAAACGGCGCGATGTTCTGTCATCACCGTAACTATATGCCTTCCCTTGGCGAAATAAGCTTCGGCAACCCCTTTGATGGCCAGGTTATTGGCCTCCGTTGCTCCACTGGTAAAAATAATTTCTTCGGGACTACTATTAATAGCAGCGGCGATTGTTTCTCTTGCCTGTTTAACCGCAGCCTCGGCTGTCCAACCATAGACATGATTAATACTACTGGCATTACCAAAGTGTTCGGTAAAATAGGGTAACATCGCCGCCAGAACTTGCGGCTCCATCGGTGTCGTGGCGTGGCAATCTAGATAAATCGGCTTTTGAGACATATTTTTCCCTTGCGGGGGATTTGGGAAGGAGATATCCTCTGTTTTAAGAGAATCTCTGAAAGTGCATTGCTAATCTATGTTAACAAAAAGGTATCGGATAGCAGTCAACATCTGACGACTCAGACCAGAACTTTAAGATTTAATAATGAGAGCGCAATCGCTCCCTGAGAGCAGTTACAATTTCCCTATTCCAATGTTGTTCAGCAACCCAACAGGATTAATAACACATATTTTCTGGCTCAATCATGGCTAAAAAATCGAAGGCATTTAGTGAACTGCTCAGGCTGCAGAAAATGTCCCAAGGATCCGAAAAACCCTTGAAAAGCTTTGAGAAAAAATTAAGAGAAAAGTCCTTGCCTTTCAAGGAAATTGTCGTCTCTCCTTCTGGGGAAGTCAAAATGTCGGAAGTTCTGGAGGATTTTATCGAGCCTTACCGGGAATCCAATGAAACGAAGGTATCTATGCGAAGATTGCTGACCCTAGGGACAATCGCTTGGAATCTGGCGTTGTCCCCCGAATCAAAGCGGCAAGGGATGATAGACCGAGTTTTTAACAAAGACCTTCTTAACGGAGATAAAAGGCTCAAGGCGGATATTCAAGGGCTAATCGAGGAGCTAATCGCTAGGAAAAACCGTTATTTCTCGGAAAACAAGCGGATGATTGTGGATTTTGAGTTAAAAGAGCTAGGAAGCGAGTATCATCTCTCGGTTGCCTCCAGCTTGTCGCCCGAATTTTCCGAGTCAGAGTTTGCCTTCAAAGTCGGCGACTCGGTCATCGTCAAACAGGGTGTACTTGACCCAGATTTGGGGACTGACATCGGTGGTTGGCAAGGAAGAATTGTGATAATTGAGCGGCAGAGCAATCTCATCGGCATTGAATGGGATAGCATCACCCTGAAAAACATCCCCATTTCGGTGATTGACCAGTGTGAACTGGAAAACCTAGACTGGGCCCAAATGTACCTCTCCTCAACGGATGTGGAATTAACCCAACCTCGAGATACAGAAGAAGATGTGGCCGCCATCATTGAGCAAATTCAGTCTAACATCGTTGAAGCTATTTAGCAGAAAAGAGAAAGGCGATTCCGGCGGTTGGCCGACCTTGACCCTGAGGAGAAAATGGCGGCTTTAGACGCTTGGAAAAAAAGACTTGATTAATTACCCTATTGACCATCGAGCAGCGATTTAGAGGAGAGAAATTTGAGATGGATGATTCCCAGAAATATGAGGCTGACTGTCAAAAGATAAGAAAAGTCAATCATGAATTACTAAAGGATTTCGAGAGTTGGCTAGAATCATCAGGTTTGTCGGAAAAAACCATTAATAATCATATTTCAAATATAGATTTTTATATCAACGAATATTTACTCTATGAGGATGCAGTAGAAGCTAAAGACGGGGTAGATATGGTCGGTGACTTTTTGGGTTATTGGTTTATCAAAAAGGCCCTGTGGGCCAGTCAATCAAGCCTCAAGGCTAACGCAGGTAGTCTGAAAAAGTTCTACACTTTCTTACTGGAAAAAGGCCTAATAGATAAAGATGATTTGCGAGAACTTAAAGAAACCATCAAGGAAGAAATGAGTGAATGGCTGGAAACCCTAGAGTGATACGATGACCCATTGAGTGAAGATATGTGGGATGTTTGGTGATTTTAGCCGAGGGGCAATCCCCCACCCTCTGGCTGGGCAGCTATAATATCATTGTCAGGACACAATAAGAGCGAGACAATGGAAACATTAAAATTAGAAAGCTGCCAGTCGATTCTTAAAGCTGGTCAAACGACCACCGAAAGAGCGTTAGAATTGTTTGACGCTCTCGAACCCGTGAGTTTAGACTTTATGCTCGGTCTTTGGCAAGGTTCTGGACTTCAGACAAATCACCCCATGGATGGTTTATTAGAAGCATCTAATTGGTATGGTAAAGAATTTGTCGATACTGAGAATGTCCACCCCCTGTTATTTTTAGATGGTCAGGGAAAAATTTTTAAGGTGGCACCTAATCCCACGGCCATGAACTGGATTTTGAAGCTGCCGATACTGAAAAATAATTCTCTGAAACCTTTGCTGATGCTGACCAACTCCTTGCTAAAAACAGAGACAAGTCAGGCTAGACTGCGAATGATGGAATATCGGGACAAAGTCAGCGCCACGATGATTTATGATTATTTGCCGATTAATGACTCTTTTCGGAAAGTAGATGATAATACGGTGCTGGGAATTATGGATTTTAAAAACTTTCCCCAGCCTTTCTTTTTTGTTCTCAAGCGATGTCAAAAACATTTTAATTCTTGAGGTTGAATTTGAAATTGTTCGCGCTCGTCCAGTTGCCAAGCTTGTAAATCGATCGCTCGCCCTGAAACTACGGAGACAATTAAATAAGTATATCCTGACCAGGCTAATTGGCGATCAATTTCCGAGGGAATGGCGGCATGATCGGGATGGGAATGATAGATACCGATAATTTCTAGCTGGTTTTCCCGGGCCGATTTTTGAGCTTGTAAAAGCACTTCTGGGGCAATACTAAAGCGGTTTTTTCTATTGCCTGACCAGTTATTTTCTGTTGCCTGTATGCTGATAACTTCGGCTGCTGTCTCGGTAATTTTTCCTAGGAGTAACCCACAACATTCTTCGGGATAGGTGGATTCTGCGTGGGTGAAAATAGACTGGTAAATTTTTTCTGTAATCAGGATCATAGGATGGAGTAAACAAGTCGCAAATGCTATGGACAACAGGGTAAGCGCATCTCAATTTTGGCCCACCATTTTTTTGCTTCTAGCTGGCTATTTTGTCACCCGCCAACTGAGTTTAAGATTAACCCAAAAGTTCCAAACCGTGACGATAGCGATGGCGATGAAGTTAGCTAGATAGCGATTGATTCCTAAACCATTAAAGAGAAGGTTGAGCAGCAAGACGTTTAAAATTAAACCGGCTAAACAGATCAAATTGAACTTGAAAAATCTTTTCCAGCGTTTATTCCAACCCCGTTGACGAGCGGATAAATCGCCAAAAGTCCAGCGATCATTCCAGATAAAATTATTAATAATTGCTAATTCAGCGGCGATGATTTTACTGCGGGTTAATCCCCAACCCAAAGCGGCGGGATCACTGAGAAGATAGAGAAAGGCCATATCGACAAAAACCCCGGTTAATCCCACTAAACCGAAGCGAATAAATCTATCTAAAGGTAGATTGACAATTGCATCTAAAAACCTTAATGGCCTTTGAGAGCGCAAACGCAGCAGATGGAAGATATATTCTAGCCATTGTTTCCAAGTTACCTTACTTTCCCCCTCTAGCCGCTCTTGGAAGACATAACCCACTTCTCCGATGGTTTTGATGCGACCTTTGCCGATGACTTCTAGTAAAATTTTGTAACCGGTGGGATTGAGAATCGGACCGGCGATCGCTTGACGGCGGACCATAAAGTAACCGCTCATGGGATCGGAGACGCGACCGACCACCTCTGGCAGTAGAATTAAACCGAGGATTTGAGCGCCGCGAGAGAGAAATCGTCGCAGCAGACTCCACTCGCTCACTCCTCCTCCTTCGACGTGACGACTAGCAAGAGCTAAATCGGCTCCTTTTTCGATAGTTTCGAGGAGATTATAGAGAATTTCGGGGGGATGTTGCAGATCTCCATCGATTACTCCTAGTATCTCACCCCTTGACCCTTGCCAACCCCGCACCACTGCCGACGCTAATCCTTTTTCTCCCTGACGACGCATCACCCGCAGTTGCGGGTAATCCGGGGTTAATTTGCTGGCTAATTCCCAAGTGCGATCGGGACTGTCATCATCGACGATAATTAGTTCATACTGATCGGGAATTTTTCGATCGAGTAATTGACTGAGATTCTCGACTAGGGGAATAACGTTATCTCGCTCGTTATAGGTGGGAATAACTAGAGATAATTTGAGTAATTGCGGCGAATCTCTGAGAATATAACTATTATTGCTGGTAATTTCTTCAATTTGCTCTAAAAAAGGAATTTGCAAAGAGCCGACGGGGGTGGTTAAAAAGGGATAGGGTGGAGAGTTGGTCACTCGCTTACACTCACAGACTAAAACAGGTTTAGAGACGCACAATTTACCGGCAAAGTTGTTGAAACCAGAATTTTGAGCTAACTACTGGCGATGCGGAATCCTAATACACTATAGCGATTATCCGGACCAAATTGGCCCCGACTAGCGGAGCGACATTCCCTCAATTCTGTCCCCCAACCACCTCCACGCAGGATGCGATAACGATTGCCGGTGCTATTAGGATCGGCCGGCCATACTTGGTCATCGCTGGGAGCATTTTTATAGTTGCGATGCCAAGGATCGGCACACCATTCGTATAAACTGCCATGTAAATCGTATAATCCGAAGGCATTTGGGGGAAAACTGCCTACAGGGGTGGTTTTAGCTCGAAATTCGCTCTCTCTTTCCACTGCATAGGGAAATTTAATGGCATAGTAGTTAGCGAATTCACTGGTAAGGGTGGCACCAAAGTAGAAGGGTGTGGTAGTGCCGGCACGACAAGCATATTCCCATTGTGCCTCGCTTGGGAGTCGATAGTTTCTGCCGGTGGCCCTGGAAAGTCGATCGCAAAACTCGATCGCATCATACCAAGAGATGCTATCGACGGGTAAGTTATCCCCTTGGAAGTGGGAGGGATTGGGGTTTAAATCGCGGTTAATTTTGGGCAGATTAGCGACAATTTGCCATTGTTTTTGGGTTATCGGGTATTTACTCAGGTAGAAACTGTTCACCTTGACTAAGCGCTGGGGTTTATCACTACCGGTAAAGTCTCCTTTTTCTCCGTCCGGTGTCCCCATGATAAAAGTGCCAGCAGGGATAGCAATCATCTCTAATCCCGCAAGGGTTTCGCTGTAGTATTCGGCACTGCGGGAATTGCGCTCGATCACGAAACCGCTAGGATCGAGAGTAACGGTTTCAAAGGAAAAGCTTTGTCGGGGGGGAAAAGAGGAATTTTGGGGGGGTTGCGGGGGGATGATTGCTGTAGCGGTGGAGGGGGAAAAAATATTTTTTCTATCTAGAATCGCTGCCAGTCCGACTCCTGCACCGATCAGACTGATCCACTGGCCAAATTTACGTCTGTTTACTTTAATCATCCCGATTTTTCTGTCATTATCACCCCATCCATTATACCATGAAATTCTGACTCTTATTTAGTCACTGCCACCTATCCTTAATAATCGATGCCCAGCTTTTTGACTGTCCATAAACATTGGTTGATTGCAGCAATTATCACCTGCTTAGGTGCTTTTTTGCGAATCTATAATTATGATTCTTTGCCTCCAGATAATTGGACTGCTGACGAATATGCTTTTGCTTGGAGTGGTATGAGTTTATTACAAACGGGTATCCCCACCAGTTGGTCATGGTTGAGTCCCACGGATAATTTTCCTACGGTGGTTTGGGAAGCGAAAAATATCCGTTATCGTTTGGTGACTCCCTGGTTTGATCATCCTCCTTTATTTGGTTTATTGGTGGGTTTATTTGCTCTTTTAGGAGGAGCAAAGACTTTTTTTGATTGCAGTTTAACTATTATTAGAGTTCCTTCTTTATTCTTAGGTATTGCTGCGATAGTTTTGGTCTATTTACTGGCTCTCAAGTTGAGTAATCTATCGATCGCTATAATCGCTAGTTTAATTTATGCTACCAATCCCAATACAGTTTTCCTCTCTCGGTTAGCTATTAGTGAAAATTTAATGATTGTTTTGTGCTTATTGGTTGTCTTACTTTATTGGCAATACTATCAAACTAAGCAGAAAAAATATCTCTACATCGCCGCTTGTTTAGCTGGTTTAGCCTGTTTAGTCAAAGTAACTGCTATTTATTTAGTAGTATTATTAATTGTCCTCTTGATTTACGAAAAACAAGGACGAGAGGCCATTTATGTGACTGCGATCGGTGCTTTCTTTTTCTCTCTCTATTTTCTCTACGGTGCTATCTATGACTACGATTTCTTTCGGAAGATATTTCAAGAGCAATCCCTGCGCTTCGAGGACTTTAACTTTGTCAAATATCTAACCACTCCCACGGTATTTTTCGAGGATGGTTGGCTAATTTTTAGCTGGTTAACCCTCTTACCCTTTCTCCGAAAGAATCCCGCTAGTCCTCAAGTTAGATTACTCGCTTTACCAGTAATCCTCTACACCTTAATTTTAGTTGCCACGGGAGCGCAAAGTCACTTCTTTACTTGGTATATGATTCCTTTTTATCCGTTTATGTTTATTATTCTAGGCATCTTTCTTGATGATTTTCGCCAAGAAACGGACGGATTAACTGCCTCAATTATTTTTATCTTTCTGGGAGTTTGGTCGATTCATCTCAATTTGACAGCCTGGATCTTAGCTTCTCCCTACGGTCGCTATTATTTTATGATCGGTACGGCAGCAATTCTGGGAGTATTCTATCTCAAGGATATCTTTGGTCTCTTTAAAAAATTCTGGATTGATCGCTTTACTTTTCTGCTCTTCTTGGCCCTGCTGGCAGCTAATATCAATGTGGTATTAACCTATAAGTTTTCTGGTTAAAACTTAGCAAGAAGGGAACCCGAAAAGGGATAAATTGGCCTGGGAATCGAGAGTAAACGGCTGATTCAAGTCTGAATTGCATCACTGTCTGATCTACCTTTATAGAATACCTCATTGGGGGTCTGATAGTCAAGACATTTTCGAGGACGATTGTTAATCAAGTTTACGGCTCTTTCCACCTCCTCTGGCTTAACAATTTTCAAATTTGTCCTCTTGGGGAAAAATTGTCTTAACAGTCCCTTGGTATGCTCGTTTAATCCCCTCTCCCACGAATGATAAGGAGTAGCAAAATAAAAATCTGCTCCTAGTTTCTGACTCAACTCTTGATGTCCACAAAATTCTTTAACCTTGTCACAAGTAAAGGTTTTTTTTTGTCAGGGTGAATCTCTTGGAAAAGTTTTTCTGTGA
>NZ_JAPZSS010000234.1:0-14799 GCF_027532015.1 Microcystis sp. LE19-131.1A
GAATTGTTCATCTGATAAGTTTTGATAATCCATAATTTTGCTAATAAACATAGCAAAATTATAGATGATTTCCTGACCTAAGATCACATTTTATTCTTTTTTCCACTTCAATCTAAGAATTGAGAAAAAAGCAAAACCTTACATCATACCATAAAAAAATTATGCAAGAGGTCTATTATTGAGCGTTTTGACTAACTTTAATTTGCAATAGGGTGGTCATCAACTAATTTAAATAACCAAAAATGTGAGACATATTTGTTTAAGTTAAGCTTAATTAACCCAAGCTTAAACTAAATTTAACCAAACCAAATCTTAACCTTAACCTTAAATTAACTCAAATAATTGATCATAATTTTAGGGTTTTATGTACAATCCAACCTAAAAGTTAATTTTTTGATTCCCGAACCAGCAATAATTAGCGAAATGAGTATGCAGAATTTCCAATTCAAACTAAATCGATGGACAATCAGCGCTGGTTTAGCGGCAGTAGGAGCAGCCCTAGCTCTCACCATCCCGGCGGTTAATTCCCAAAGCCGCAATACTATCAAAATTGATGGTTCTAGCACCGTTTACCCAATTACAGAAGCAGTAGCGGAAGAATTTCAAAAGATAAATCGTCAGACACAGGTAACTGTCGGTATTTCGGGAACAGGTGGCGGTTTTAAAAAATTCTGTGCTGGTGAAACGGATATTTCTAATGCTTCTCGTCCAATTAAGGATTCTGAGCGTCAATTGTGCGCTAAAAATGGCGTTAAATTCTTAGAACTGCCGATCGCTTTTGATGCTTTAACAGTGGTAGTCAATAAACAAAATCCCCTTAATAGCATCAAGGTTTCTGAACTGAAAAAAATGTGGGAACCCGCTGCTCAAGGGAAGATCACTAAGTGGAATCAAGTTAATTCTAAATGGCCTAATGCCAACCTAAAACTGTTCGGACCAGGTGCTGATTCGGGAACATTCGATTACTTTACCGAGGCAATTGTCGGTGAATCGAAGAAAAGTCGCACCGACTTTACCCCCAGTGAAGATGATAACGTTCTAGTGCAGGGAGTTATCAGAGATCGTAACGCTTTAGGTTACTTTGGCTATGCCTATTATGAAGCAAATAAAGGTCGTCTGAAAGCCCTAGCCATTGATAACGGCAAAGGAGCCATATCTCCCTCAGCAGAAAATGTCAACAACGGCAAATATAATCCCCTCTCCCGTCCTGTTTTTATCTACGTTAATGCTGATGCAGCCAAACGTCCAGAGGTGAAAAGTTTTGTTGAATTTTTCATCAACAATGCCCCCAAATTAGTCCGGGAAGTTAAGTACGTTCCTTTACCCGCTAATGTCTATCAATC
Organism: Microcystis sp. LE19-131.1A; assembly: GCF_027532015.1. Taxonomy (NCBI): domain Bacteria; kingdom Bacillati; phylum Cyanobacteriota; class Cyanophyceae; order Chroococcales; family Microcystaceae; genus Microcystis; species Microcystis sp. LE19-131.1A. The sequence goes on from NZ_JAPZSS010000234.1 coordinate 1,344, forward strand.
GGTAATGAACAACTTCAGAAATAATAAAACAGGAAGTGTATTCGTTGGCCGTGATACTGTGGGTTTAACAATCCAAGATATCGTTCGCTTAGAAGCTAAACCATAGTTTCTCACTAGAAACCACTAGGATAATGGGGGGGGGGCAAGTGCCTAACCCCATTTCTAATTAAACAGCTAAAAAGATCATCAGCCAGATATTTAAAGCATGACTCAACCAGCAATTAAATCAGAGAGTGTCTGGATTCAGGCAGCTACTCCCAAAAAGATTCGCAACCTAAAAGAAACTATTATTGAAGCTATCCTATTTTTAGCGGCTTTCTCCTCTGTGGCGACAACCATTGGCATTATGGAGGTTTTGATTGTAGAATCCGCGCATTTTTTCGAGAAAGTTCCCCTGATTCAATTCCTAACCGATACAGTTTGGAGTCCGCTTTTTGCCGATCCGCGTTATGGTATTTTACCGCTACTTTCGGGAACCTTAACCACTTCGATCGTGGCGATGTTTGTCTCTATTCCTTTGGGAACAATTGCTGCTATTTATCTCAGTGAATTTGCCCCCCCGCGCCTGCGAGAAGTGGTTAAACCTTGTCTAGAATTATTAGCGGCTATACCGACAGTAGTTTATGGTTATTTTGCCTTTTTAAATGTCACACCTTTCCTACAAACTTTTTTGCCTGACTTGCCTTCATTTAATATGCTCAGTGCTGGTTTGGTCATGGGATTAATGATTATTCCCCTGATTAGTTCCATCAGTGAAGATGCCATGCGTGCCGTACCTTTGACCCTCCGGGAAGGTTCCTACGCTACCGGAGCAACTCGTTTACAAACTGCTTTAAATGTGGTTTTGCCTGCCGCTATTTCTGGTATTAGTGCCGCTTATATTTTAGGAGTTTCCCGGGCCGTGGGAGAAACGATGATTGTAGCGATCGCCGCAGGATTACAGCCAAATTTAACCTTCAATCCCTTTAGTGAAGCGGCCACCATTACCGCTTATATTGTTCAGGTTAGTTTAGGCGATTTACCCCACGGTTCGATCGAGTATCAATCAATTTTTGCCGCCGGTATTATGCTAGTCATTTTGACTTTAATCTTTAATATTATCGGTTATTTCCTCGCCAAAAAATATCGGGAGGTTTACTAATCATGGAAAAAGAACAATTATCGAATTTAAGAGCTAATATTGAAAGGCGCAAGCTGATTAGCACTGTATTTTCTGGCTTAGGGTTGTTGATTATTTTTGTTTCTACCCTAATTCTCTTTATCCTGATTGCCCAGATGATGATGGCAGGGTTGCCGCGCATTACCCCCCAGTTTTTTACTTCTTTTCCTAGTCGTCACCCTGAAGAAGCTGGTATTCTTTCCGCTTGGGTGGGAACCTTGCTAGTGATGTTGGTAACAGCCTTGATTGCGATTCCTCTCGGTATTGCGGCGGGAATTTATCTGGAAGAATATAGTAAGAAAAATTGGCTTTCAGCAATTATTGAGATTAACGTCACTAATTTAGCGGGTGTTCCCTCAATTATCTATGGTTTACTCGCCCTCGGTTTATTTGTCTATCAATTCAATCTCGGACAAAGTATTATTGCCGCCGGTTTAACCCTAGCTTTGCTGATCCTACCTGTGGTTATTGTCACCACCAGAGAGGCAATTCGGGCAATACCCAACAGTCTCCGGGAAGCGGCCTATGCCGTGGGAGCAAGTAGATGGCAAGTAGTCGCCGATCATATTCTTCCCTACTCCTTCGGTAGTATCCTAACCGGTGTGATCATCGGGCTTTCCAGAGCGATTGGAGAAACGGCTCCCGTGATTACTATTGGTGCGCTCACGTTTATTGCCTTTCTACCCGATGCTCCTTTACAAGCAAATTTTCCCTTTATTAACTTTAATTGGCTAAAAGCACCCTTTACAGTTATGCCTATCCAGATGTTTAACTGGGTTTCTCGTCCAGAGCCAGAATTTGAAGTCAATGCGGCTGCCGCTGGTACAGTGTTGATTGTGATGACTCTCGGTATGAACGCTGTAGCTATCTATCTCCGCTATCGTTTCCGCAAAGGTATCAAATGGTAAACTCTATTTTTCCCTCGATGATGTCTAATATCAAAGAATTTCAACCAAAAGCTGAGGTGAGAAACCTTGACTTTTACTACGCTGGCACCAATAAACCCGCTTTGCGAAGTATCAATCTCACCATTCCCGAAAGACAAGTCACCTCTCTAATTGGCCCCTCTGGCTGCGGTAAAACGACGCTTTTGCGCTGTTTTAATCGAATGCACGACCTTTATGCCGCTAATCGCTACGAAGGGGGCATTTATATCGATACCGTCAATATTTTAGATCACAAGGTCGATCCGATCGAGGTGCGGATGCGGATTGGTATGGTTTTCCAAAAACCGAACCCTTTCCCGAAATCTGTTTACGAAAATGTCGCCTACGGTTTGCGGGTTAGGGGTGAAAAAAAACGGGAGTTTATCGATTATAAAGTAGAACAAGCCTTGCGCGGTGCCGCTTTGTGGGATGAAGTCAAGGATCGTCTCAACACCAGTGCCTACGATTTATCGGGGGGACAACAACAACGTCTCTGTATTGCCCGCGCTTTAGTTACGGATCCTGAAATTATCCTCTTTGATGAACCCACTTCCGCTCTCGATCCGATCGCCACTAATAGTATAGAAGAACTAATTGGTAAATTAGAGGAAAAAGTTACCATTTTAATCGTCACCCACAGTATGCAACAGGCAGCCCGGATTTCTGATTACACAGCTTTTATGTATTTGGGTGAACTGATGGAGTTTGGACAAACTAAAATTATGTTTCAAGAACCAACTCACGAGAAAACAAAAGAATATATTAGCGGTCGATTTGGTTAAAAAATCGCCATTGTTTGGGGAGAGAAAGCAATTATCTCCCCAACGCTCTCCTCTAAAACTTGGCTTTTTGCCGCAATAATTCCGCTAGGGTGACATCAAATTGCGATTGTCCTCCGAAAACCGTTCCCACTTCACCGTTAAAGAAGGTGACTGTGGCTAAATGGTAATGTTCATCCGTTAGGGGGATATAACCGACTTCTTTAACAATACTCTCGGCATTATCGAGGTAATACTCCACAAATTCCTGTAAAGCTCGGCTTTTTTGCGCTTTCTCCCCATTGACGTAGATAAATAAAGGTCGAGCAAGGGGTTGATATTGGGAGTTAACTACAGTTTCTCTAGAGGGTAAAATCGCCCCTTTACCGCTATCAATGCCTAAAGCTTTCAATTTTTGGGGATTTTGTTCATAATAAGCTAGTCCAAAGTAACCAAGAGCATTCGGATCTTGACTGACTCCCTGGACTAAAGTGTTATCATCCTCGCTGGCTACATAATCCTTACGACTAGCACCGGATTTACCGACCACAGCTTCGGTAAAATAGTCAAAAGTTCCGGAATCTTGGCCTGCACCAAAGAGATTTAGGGGTTTATTGGGGAATTCCGGCCTAATTTGATTCCAATTGGTAATTTTACCCTCAGCAGCCGGTTCCCACATTTTCTTTAATTCTTTTAGGGTAATGCTATCAATCCAGTTATTTTCCTGATTAACGACTACAGTTAAGGCATCAAAAGCCACGGGTAATTCAATATATCTTACGCCATAGCGATTACACAGGGACATCTCATCGGCTTGAATCGGTCGAGAGGCATTACTAATATCAGTTTTTCCTTCGCAGAATTCCCGAAATCCCCCTGAGGTTCCCGAAAATTTTACGCTCACTTCTGCTGTACCCGGTTGACTGCTTTTGAATTTCTCGGCCACGGCCTGGGTAATCGGGTATACGGTACTAGAACCATCAATTTTAATTGATTTTTTAGCTGGAGATTCCCCTATGCCACAGGCCGACAGTAGGCTAATTCCCAAAATACTTAATGCAGAAAATACTATTTTCACAGAATTTTTGTCGCTTTTACTCATTTTCTCTGTCCCCGTTATCAGTCAATAACTACATAATATTATTTCAAAAAAAGTTGATATATAATTAAGAATTCTAAAGTTGAATGTTATCGAAAACACATCAAACTGATGGACAAAAGGACAACAAAAACGTTTATCTGTAGGGTCTGATACTAAATCCGTTGAGTATGCGCTACATATCAGGACAGGCAAAAGGCAAAAGGCAAAAGGCAAAAGGCAAAAGGCAAAAGGCAAAAGGCAAAAGGCAAAAGGCAAAAGGCAAAAGGCAAAAGGCAAAAGGCAAAAGGCAAAAGGCAAAAGGCAAAAGGCAAAAGGCAAAAGGCAGCTTTGTTCTCCCCACTTCCCCACACCCCACACCCCACACCCCACACCCCACTCCCTACACCCCACTTCCGAAACCATAAGGCTGCCCGATTTTGCTAGGATAAGAAATGTAACAAGAATCTTTCTTAACAGTCGGATAATTCATGGGCAACGATACCATCACCTTACTCTCCTCCCGGGAAATTGAAAAAATGCGTCGAGCCGGACGATTAGCAGCTAAACTGTTAGACCATCTGGCAGATATGGTTAAACCGGGGGTAAGTACCCTAGAAATCAATGACGAGGCAGAACGTTGGACTCGCGCCCATGGAGCCAAAAGTGCGCCCCTAGGATACCATGGCTTTCCTAAGTCTATCTGTACTAGCATTAACGAGGTTATCTGTCACGGCATCCCCAGCGCCGCTCAAATCCTTAAAGACGGCGATATTATTAACATCGATGTCACCCCGATTTTAGAGGGTTATCACGGCGATACCTCCCAGACTTTCTTTGTCGGTACTCCCTCCCCCCTAGCGAAAAAGTTAGTAGAAGTGACTAGAGAATGTCTGCAAAGAGGCATAGATGCAGTGCAGCCGGGGGGTAAAATCGGCGATATCGGCGCGGCTATCCAAGAATACGCCGAAGGACAAGGATTTTCAGTGGTTAGAAATTTTGTCGGTCATGGTATCAGTAATGTTTTTCACACCGGTCCGCAGGTTCCTCACTACGGCATTCGCGGCAAAGGCAAAACAATTCGCCCCGGCATGGTATTCACCATTGAACCAATGATTAATGAGGGTACTTGGCAACATATTCTCTTAAAAGACGGTTGGACTGCTATTACTAAAGATGGTAAACTTTCGGCCCAATTTGAACACACCATTGCCGTCACTGAAACCGGTGTCGAAATTCTCACTTTACCCGATTAAATTTAGGGAACAGGGAATGGGAGAATGGGGAAATAGGGAAGTTTCAACTAATACCCCATCACCCCCCGCAACGCGCACGAAGTGGTCACCCACCTCCCCACCTCCCCACTGATAACTGATAACTGATAACTGATAACTGATAACTGATAACTGAATATATGCAGTATCGTCGTTTCGGTCGCACTAATCTACAAATGCCGGTGTTTTCCTGTGGGGGAATGCGCTATCAATTTCATTGGCAGGATTTGCCAATGTCGCAAATTTCCGACGAGAATCAAGGCAATTTAGAGGCAATCATCAATAAATCTCTGGAAGCGGGGATTAATCACATCGAAACCGCTAGGGGTTACGGCACTTCCGAGATGCAATTGGGCAAAATTTTGCCGCAACTACCGAGGGATAAGATTATCGTGCAGACGAAAGTTTCTCCTAGTCAAGATGTGCGGGAATTTCGCCGTAAATTTGAGCAATCCCTGCAATTTTTACGGTTAGATTATGTGGATTTGTTGGGCATCCATGGCATCAACACCGCTGAAATTCTCGATGATACTATGGCCGAGGGCGGTTGTTGGCAAGAGGCGAAAAAATTACAGCAACAGGGAAAAGTTCGTTTTATCGGTTTCTCCACTCATGCACCAACTGATGTAATTGTCAAGACTATTGCAACAAATTGTTACGATTACCTCAATCTGCACTGGTACTATATTTTTCAGAATAACTGGCTGGCCATAGAAGCGGCAAAACAGCACGATATGGGCGTTTTTATCATTAGTCCCTCCGATAAGGGCGGCCATCTCTACAATCCTCCCCCTAAGCTCGTCGCTCTCTGTTCTCCTCTCAGTCCGATGGTTTTTAATGACCTATTCTGTCTCAGTCATCCGGCTGTTCATACCCTGAGTATTGGTGCAGCGCGAGCCAAGGATTTTGATGAACACCTGAAAACTTTACCCTTACTTGATCGGGCCGAGGAGATTTTACCAGCAATTATCGAGAGATTGCAAGGAGAGATGATCAACTGTTTAGGCGATAATTGGGTGAAAACTTGGTCTTTAGGTTTACCTAGCTGGGAAAATACCCCCAATCACATCAATATTCGTTCTATCCTCTGGTTACGCAATCTCGCTATCGCCTACGATATGATTGACTTTGCTAGGGCCAGATACAATCTCTTGGGGAATGGGGGTCATTGGTTCCAGGGTCAACAGGCAAAAGAGGTGGAAAAACTCGATTTAACTGCCTGTTTAGCCGCTAGTCCTCACGCTGATCAAATTCCCCATCTTCTCGCTGAAACTCATCGATTATTGTCGGGAGAGAGGGTACAACGCTTAAGCAGTAGTTAAAATTCGATGCCGGGTTGCGCTTTCACTCCCTGTTGACGAAAGGGATGTTTAATTAACTTCATTTCCGTGACTAAATCCGCTATCTCGATTAATTCGGGTAAAGCTCCTCTACCAGTGAGAATAACGTGGCAATTAGCGGGTTTTCGGGCTAAACCAGCGATAACTTCCTGAATATCCAGATAACCGAATTTAAGGGCGATATTGATCTCATCGAGTAAAATTAATCTATATTGGGTATTTTCGAGAAAAGTTAGGGCTTTTTGCCATGCTTCTTGGGCTTTCTCTATATCTCTTTCTCTATCTTGAGTTTCCCAGGTGAAACCTTCCCCCATTGCATAAAACTCGATTTGTTCCCCCCAAACACTAAAAATCTTTTGTTCGGCAGGTTCCCAAGCACCTTTGATGAATTGTACCACCGCCACTTTGTAACCATGACCGAGGGAACGTAAAACCATACCGAGGGCTGCCGTGGTTTTTCCCTTACCATCGCCAGTATTAACGATAATTAAACCTTTTTCAGCAATTTTTTCGGCTAAACGTTCCTCTTGGATTGCCTTGCGGCGCTGCATTTTTTCTTTGTATTGTTCGGGAGTGAGTTGCATTCGGGTCTATCCAGTCAAATCAAGATAATTGTAACTCAAGGGGTTATCGATCGCTGTTTGCAGATTTTAACCGGCTAAATTGTTTGGGGATTGATGCCTAATTCTCGTAATTTTGCCGCTAATTTTTCCTTAGCTTGTCGTTCTTGTTCTTTTTCTAAAAGAGCCTGTTCTTTTTCCAAGAGAGCCTGTTCTTTTGCCTGTCGTTCCTGTTCCTTTTCTGAAAGAATCTGTTCCCTTTCTAAAAGAATCTGTTCCTTTTCTAAAAGAATCTGTTCCTTTGCTTGTCTTTGCTGTAATTCAGCTTCTTGGGGAGTGGGAACCAATTGACCATCGACGGTAAAATAACGCAGTTTCTGGTCAAATATGCCTAAATATAATCCTAACTCTTCACTCCATAGATAACCCTGCTCATTAGCAGAAATAGCTTGATATTGTCCCTCAATTAGTCTAAATCCTTGCCATTCTAAGGTATTAGGATCGAACCAAAAATAATTAGGAGTGCGAAAAGTGTTTTGATAGAGAATTTTCTTTTTAGTTCGGTCAATATTGGCCGTGGAATCGGAGAGAATCTCAACGATTACATTGGGATATTTCCCCTGTTCTCCCCAAACCACCCAACTTTTGCGGGGACGTTTTTCTGTATCTAAAACCACAAAAAAATCAGGACCACAGAAATCGCGCTTTTTCAGTTGTTCTTCGTTATAGTAGATAGTCAGATTACCGGAAGCGTAGTAATCGTTTTTCTCTTGCCATAATAATTCTAGACAACTGAGTAGAATTATGATCTGTTGCAGGTGTAAATCACTTTCCAAGGGTGGTTCATCACTCCATAAATCCGTGGGGGGACAGGTAACTTCTGGTAAAATGTCGAGAGTTGTCATAGTTTTTCCCCTGGCTGGGACATTTATCTAATTATAACAGCTATGAGTCAGTAGTAGTACAGGGTGAGAGCATCTCAAATGCTATTGACAATTGGCCAATTTTGTGATCCGCGTGGGCATTTCAAGTGTTACCAGTCAATCAGAATAGCTACGAAATCGACCCATTTGGTCGATTTTTGCTTAACAATTGAGATAGCCAATTCTGATCAAATATGCCTGAATCGCTCTCTGGGTAAGTAACTCACATCAAGTCCCTTTTGTCAAGGATTGTTAAGATGCGCTTACCCTGGGTCAAGTAGGATTAGTTGGAAAATCGCCAGTCAAGGAAAAACCCGATAATTCAACCTATTCCCTCGGATCAAAATCCGGCAGCGTCCCCAGCTTGCGAATGGTCACTTTAACATCCATAGACAAAAAGTCATCGGCATCACCAAACCAAGAACCGGAAAGAGGTATGATTTGACCGGGATGACGAGCGATCGCCACTCGAATTAAATCAAAGCCGGCGGTAATTTGATTAGTCGGATCATAATTACGCCAACCGGCCCCCGGTAGATAAACCTGTAACCAAGCATGGGTAGCACCAGAGCCAGTCATCCCCACTTCACCACCGTCGAGGGCAGCATCGTAGAGATAGCCACTGACAAAACGACAGGCTAAACCCAATCTTCGCAAAGCTTCGATCATTAACCAAGCATAATCGCGACAAGTTCCCGACTTTAGCCGCAGGGTTTCTCCGGGGGATTGAGTTCCTTCAGTCTCTCTGGATTGGTAGGTAAAATTATCTTTGATAGCGGCCATCATTCTTGCCATGGCATCGAGGGTATTATCTTGGTCCCCCGCTACAAAACTTTTGGCCCAAGCTGCCAAGCTGCCGTCGGCATCCTCGGCGTGGGGACGCATAAACACCACCAGATCTAACCATTCATCGGGGGTGTACTGGATGGGAATTTCGATCGCCCGTTGAGCGAGGGGAAAATCAGCAATCGCTTTTAAGCCAAAATGTTCCGCCCGTAATCGACAGGTAACGATTAATTCTGACGCTGCTTGAGTGAATTCAAGCTCTACCACATTGTTAGATAGAGTATCCATAGTCCAGCGCGTTTTGGCGGCAATATTCGCTTCTACAGAATAACTGATAATTCTTTCACCGTGACCGGCACTAGGCAAAAAAATCGCCCGATGTTCCCCAAAAGTTACCGGTTTACGATAATGATAGGTGGTGATGTGTTCCAAGTCGTAGATGACACTCATCCTGATTATCCTTAATAAAGTAGCTGGTTATAATTGAAGATAAATCCCCCCTTAATCCCCCCTTAATAAGGGGGGTGCCGATCGCCCCTTAATCCCCCCTTGATAAGGGGGGTATCTGACAATTTTTAACACCCACCCACTTAATCACTGACAACTGATAACCGATAACTGATAACTGATAACTGATAACTGAAATGACCTCTGACCCGTTCCTCGATCGAGCTTGGAATACCGAAGACCTAGAACAAGCGCTTCGAGGTGTCGGCACTATTCAAGAAGAACTCAACTATAATCAGGCACGCAATTCTCTGAGCAAACTTGTTGAGCGTCTGGATCTTACCTCGATCGAGAAAATTGGTCTAGAAGCGGAGATCGATCGCCTAGTGGCCCTGCTGGAAAAACTCGATCGCTCCCTGATTCAAATTGCCGCTTTTGGTCTGGTGGGCCGGGGAAAATCCTCGATTTTAAATGCTCTGGTCGGTCAAGAAATCTTTACAACCGGTCCTCTACACGGAGTTACCCGCACCATTAAAGGGGTAAATTGGCAGTTGAGCAGCGATGATACTTTCCCCAATCTAGCGCGTCTGACCCTGAACGGCCAGGGTAATGCTCAGGTGCAATTGCTTGATACTCCCGGTATTGATGAGGTAGATGGGCAAACGAGGGAAATTCTCGCCTGTCAGGTGGCGCAGCAGGTGGATTTAATCCTTTTTATCATCTCCGGTGATATGACCAAAGTGGAATTTTCCGCCCTGGCCAAGTTGCGGGAAGCGGGAAAACCGATGATTTTGGTCTTTAATAAAATCGATCAGTATCCGGAAGTCGATCGCCTCGCTATCTATGAGAAAATCGCCTCAGAACGGGTGAAAGAACTACTCTCCCCCGATGAGATCGTTATGGTGGCGGCCTCTCCCCTCTTGGCGGAGACGGTTAAAGGGCAGGATGGGCGGCTTAAAACGCAACGATTTCGGGGAAAACCCCAGATAGAAGCCCTGAAACTCAAAATTTTGGAAATTCTAGAGCGAGAGGGTAAATCGCTGGTAGCACTCAATTCTATGCTGTATGCGGACGAGGTAAACGAGCAAATTGTCGCCCGCAAAATGGCTATCCGTGATCGCGGCGCCAATCAATTGATTCAAAAAGCAGTGATGATCAAAGCATCGGCGATCGCTCTCAATCCGGTGACGGTGTTGGATCTGTTGACGGGAGCAGTTATCGATTTAGCCATGATTCTCGCTCTTTCTCGCTTATACGGCATCGATTTAACTCGTCAGGGGGCGATCGCTCTTTTACAAAAAATTGCCCTCAATATGGGGGGTATTAGTGCCAGCGAATTTTTAGCGGTTTTGGGCTTAAGTTCCCTCAAAGGACTGCTTGGCCTCTCGATTCCTGCCACTGGCGGCATTTCTCTTCTTCCCTATACTTCGATCGCCCTGACTCAAGCGGGGGTTGCCGGTGTATCCTGTTATGCGATCGGCCAAGTGACGAAAACCTATCTCGCTAATGGGGCCACCTGGGGACCCGATGGCCCGAAGGCAGTGGTAGCCAGTATTCTCGATTCCCTCGACGAAACCTCGATTCTCAACCGGATTAAGCGGGAATTAGGCTCAAAATTGGCGGGTGGGGGACTTTTCAGTGATCAGTAAACAGTAATCAGTAATCAGTGAACTGAAGGCAACAGGCAATAGGCTCCCAGAAAGAATCTGGCAATTCTCCTACCTAAAAAGAAGGTTAGAAACTGAGTAGATTAAAGTTTTTAGCTTAACAAATTGGGTATTAGATTCAGCCCTTGTGAACTGAAAATTCAAATCTGACCACTGATAACTGACCACTGATAACTGATCACTGATCACTGATCACTGACTCGATCAATCCAAGAAATGCTTACTATGGACGATCGCCGCTATAATAACTACTGCTCCTTGAATTTGATAGATCAGACGGTAGGCATAGGCAGACTTTTCTCGGATGGTATCATCGCTAAATTCGGCGCATTTTTTCGCTTCTAGGGGACAATTTTCTAAAGAATAGCTTATATCAAGAATTCGACGCACGACGGCCGCCGCGTAGGACGGGGAATCTCGACTAATATAAGATGCGATCGCATCCACGTCTTCAATTGCTTTGGGCGACCAGACAAGGCGATAATTCACTCGATCAGCCATTTGTTTAAAAGACCCTCAACTTCTTCTTGGGGGATTGTATTCTCTAGAGAAGCAGCGCTCAAACTTTGACGCACCTTCTCCAGAACGTATAAATGATACTGAATATCTTCAATTGAACAATCATCTGGTAATTGATTCAAGAGGGATTCCACTTTTTGTCTAATGCTATTCATACAAGTTTGACCGAAGTTTTTAAGGAAAAGTATAAATTTAAATTATCTATCAACTATAATCTATAGCAGTTATCTTAATAGTGAGGTACGAAGTATCTGGTTTTAGGGAACAGGGAACGGTTAACAGTAGCCGGTCGCCAAGAGATAATGCCAAATTTCTTTATACTTCATCTTTAAGAGAAACGCTATATCATAGATAGAAAACTAATAGTCACGCATCCTATCTTATGCCATAGTCCCCAGAAAAGCGAGAAAAAGTTAAGAATAGATAAGGTGATTATCTCGCTTTTGTAACATTGGGGCGGGTATTCTGTTAAGAATACTTAATAATTCTCCTATCTGCTCAATCCCCGCAACTTTTAGGGATTAGGGACTTGCGTGGGAATAATATCCCAGCCAGAAAATCGCTCTGTAGAAGAGTCAGACCAGCCAGATGGCATATTATCAAAGCGCAAGTCCCTTATTGACCAATAAGCATCGAGCGGCCACAAGACCCCCCCAATCGCAGCAATTTTTTGTTACATTAGTTTACAGTTCCCTCAACGCCCCAATGGGTTATTAATTTTAATGTCTTCTTCGGTTCCTTCGTCGGATTTTATACCCTTAATCGGTCAAGAAACAGAAATCTTTAACTGGGCAAAATCCCATTATCGTAATCATACCTTTGCCAAAGATGAAAAAGTCGCCACACGCCCCGGACTGTTATACTTTGTCGAATCTGGGGCGATTCGTATTGTTGGTAAGGCACAAGTTAACGTTATCGACCAAAAATTTCCCCGTCAACTACCTATTGCCGATAGTGAGGAAGTATTTCTCGGTTTTGTGGGTGCAGGTCAACCTTTTGAGATTGTTTCTCAATTTCCCTTTCAATTACAAGCCCAAGCTCATCTAGACGGAACCGAGTTAGTCTGGTTATACTGGGAAGACCTACAACAATGGCCGCAATTGCGATCGGCTGTTATGGAAACTTTTCGCCATCAATACCAGCGTAAGTTATTTTGGTTGAGTATTCTCGGTCAAAAACGCTCCCTCGATCGATTAATGGGGTTCTTGGTTTTATTACTGGAAGAATACGGTCAACCCTGTGTAGAAGGCTATTATCTTCCCTATCCCCTAACTCACGCTCAAATTGCCAGCGCCATCGGCACTACCAGAGTAACAGTAACAAGATTAATCGGTAAATTGCGACAACAAAATTCGATCTTTTTTAAGCAGGATAATCTGATCGGATTGCCCAGTTTATTTTTGAGTCAGAATTAATTTTTCTGCGGTGTTGCTGACTCAAGCTATGAATGCCAACTGTGCATCCTATCCAAAAGTTACTTTGGCTCCAGGTTTTAAAAACCCCACACAAGAAGATTCCCATCGCCAATCAGCAACCCCAGAAATCTATGACCCCTCTATCTGACAACAAATAACCGAGGCAGCCAATGACTGAGCCAATTCCTGATAAATTATCGGAACGAATCGATACAGGTGTCAGAGTCGCAATCGCAGAAGCAATTGAGAGACACCGCCTCTTAGGAGAATCTATCAGCATTTTCAAAGATGGCCAAATCGTCACCTTAACAGCCGCCCAAATTCCGCCAAAACTTGCCAAAAAAACGGAAGTGTAAAAAATTGGTTGACTGTCTCAAATTGCACTATTCATAGAAACAGTTTCACCTATCCGAGGGATTTATATAGGGCTTGCTGAATAAATGTGAAATATAGACGAGGTAAGGGTTTTAGGGTTCTGTTTTGCTCTCACAGGTGCAAGATTTTGAGAGAATCTTCGTTCAAAACCTTGCGTCTTCATCGGCCCGTGTCCTGTAGGGGCGAAGCATTCGGATAGAAAATCTACGGTTTCACCGATAGGTTATTG
>NZ_JAPZSS010000170.1:0-15866 GCF_027532015.1 Microcystis sp. LE19-131.1A
ATAAAGATTTCTAATAAGCTCGCCCAAATCCCTGATTCTCTCGTTAGCTTTTTGGCTGAAAGGGATGTATCTATTTGTAACTGAGGAGCCTAAAAACCTTTGTGGACAACGCTTTGAGATGTCTTGTCCCCCTGTCAGCTATTTGATAAGGAGTTTCTGTCATAATTAATCCCCCCTAATAGTCTTCATTTCCTCAGCAGTCAACCCATACAAATTAGCAACCCTATCATCTATCTCTGCGTCCCACTCCTCTAGCATCAAAACATTCTGGACTGATTCAAGTCTAAATTGCATCACTATCTGATCTACCTTTATAGAATACCTCATTCGGGGTACGATAGTCAAGACATTTTCGAGGACGATTGTTAATCAAGTTTACGGCTCTTTCCACCTCCTCTGGCTTAACAATTTTAAAATTCGTTCCCTTGGGAAAAAAGCGTTTCATTTTTGAATTGGCGCTTTATCGACAGGTGAGACGTTTGAAGGCTCTAAAAGTTATCGTAAATACGAAAAACAATTAGCCAACCTTCAATACTTGAACCGACATAAGGTAAAAGATTCAAATAATTGGAACAAAGCCCAACGGCAAATAGCTAAACTTCATTTTAAAATAGCTAATATCCGTAAAGATACGTTACATAAACTCACCACTTATTTAGCCAAGAACCACGGCAAGATAGTAATTGAGGATTTAAATGTGTCTGGGATGATGGCTAATCACAAATTAGCTAAAGCCGTTCAGGATATGGGTTTTTACGAGTTCCGAAGACAACTTGATTATAAAACTCAGTTGTATGGTTCGGAATTGATCATAGCCAATAGGTGGTTTCCTAGTAGTAAAACCTGTTTCAATTGTGGGTACAAAAAAGAGTCTCTATCTTTAACTGAAAGAGTTTTTGAGTGTGAGCAATGCCATGTAGTTTGCGGTCGAGACTTGAACGCTAGTCTAAATCTAGCTTCTTTGGCGGTGAGTTCCACCGTGTCAGCTTGGGTCGTAGATAGTGCCGACACTATTACAATGAAGCAGGAAGTTAACGTCAAATTTGCTCATGAGTAGATTTGAGTAAGTTTAATAGAACGGTTTTAGTCTATCCCGCACTCAGGTGTTTTAACTTTTATGCCCAAAAAACAGAAGTATCCCCATCTCTTAGGATCAAAATGGACGGCAAAACAAAAAACATGGGGCTGGCAACATTTTCAAGTGGTCAATCGTCAAAATCGCGGTCAATGGGTTTTTGCCGAATTAGTCGCTTCCTGCGATCCCACCGTCCGCTTCTGGATTAATGCTAAACAGTTGCAAGATGCGAATCTCTGGCAATCCGGTTGGCAAACTCTAACGGAAATGAACCAACCCGACAGCACCGACGAGATTATTTGTTAATTAAGTAGGTAGGCGTTAAAAATTATCAGATGCCCCCCTTATTAAGGGGGATCCCCCCGCCTATCGGCACCCCCCTTATCAAGGGGGGCAGGGGGGATCGAATCTAAAATCAATTTTTAATTTAATTATAACCAGCTACTTAAATGCAGTACAGCTTATTGCTGTTCCATAAAAGTCCGCACCGTACCATCAGAACCAAGAACTAGACGCAATTGGGGATTACCAGAGATATCGAGGGGAGACACGAAAGGTTGATTAAGCAGGGGCATATTAGTGCGATCGAGATAGATTTTCGCCGCCTGTCCCAGGGGAATAATCTGTTTTAGGGAACCATCCTGATTTAAGACCAAACGGTACTCTAGAGTATGCTTGAGACTTTCCGGCGGTTGCCAACGGGATTGAAAATATTCTCTGGTTTCTGCCACTTGGGGAATTGTATCTAGTAAGTTCGTCTCTGGGGCTTTAGCGGTACTTGTGGGCGGTTTGGAGTCTAAATTGACATTTTCGGGGTTAACAGGGCTTAGAGGCGGTAAATTGGGCAATTTTGGCGGTGCTGGACTCGGATTCATCGTGGTGGGGGGAACATTTGCCAGTGCATTTGTACCCTGATCGCCGGTGACGGGGGGGGCGGTAATCGGGATGTTCTGATTATTCGGTTCAATTACGATCGCCGTGCCGCCGGGGAGCGAACCCGTGACTGGTGGCGGCGGTAAAGTGGGCGGCGGAATCACCAGGGGGACGCTAGAGGGGCGAACTGGGGCTGGAACGGTTGCCACGGGCGGCGGTGGCGGTAAAGGGGTTTTATTGCCCAAATTTGCCGGTAACTGCGGGTTTGGGGCGGCTGTTCCCGTGGGGGGTAAAGGCAGCGTTGGCAAGGGTTGGGGAATCTTGGCACTATTGGGATCGGTGGTTAAATCATTGTTGGTTAGTTCTTGCTGTTGATAAAATGCGATCGCTATTCCCCCGATAGTTATCAAGGCCGAGGCGATTAATCCCGTCCAGATCAGGGCATTGTTTCGAGTTTTCTGGCGAATTAAAGGGGGTATTAGGGGGCTTTCATGGTTATATTCCCCTAAAGCATTGGCTAGGTCGAATAATTGCGATGTGGTTAATTCAATCTCCTGTTTATCCCTATCGGTTAGCAGGGAACCTAAAAATAATTGATGCTGGAGAAGTCCCTGACAACGGAGAGAAGGTAAGGAGGGAAGATGGCTTTCGGGGGAACCACTAGCCACGAAAGAGAGGCTAGAAACGGTACTAGAGAGTAAATTCTGCACATAATTAGCGACAATTTCCCCTAGTAGTTGTAATTGTGTGCGATCGCCTTTGATCGTCACCTGTTTTTCCTCACTCAATCTAGGATCATCAAAGCGCAATTGAAAGTGGGCATCGTTTAAGACATTTTTACCTAACCAAACCGCTAGAGGCGAACTATTTCCCCAAATTTCTAGGGTACAGGTGGGAGGTGTATATTTGCGAATTAGATTACTCATTTTTAGTTATCGGTGGGAATTATAAATTATGAATTATGAATTATGAACTGGGAAGCTTTTTTTCAGTGTTGCCAAAGGCACGGCGTAGCCGTCCAGTAAACAGTAAACAGTAATCAGTGAACTGAAAACTTACGGTTCTTCCGAACTTACACTGTGGAAAATTCCCCAAGCTTCCTCTCTGTCCAGCAATGCTCTAAAGTTGATAAATATCAATCTAACAAAAACTCAAAGCCTTAGTATACAAGCTTTACAAGCATGGGTTGTTAATAGTTTTGCATGACAGGTTCGCTAGAGCCAAACTTACATCTGATAACTGATAACTGATAACTGATAACTGATAACTGATAGGCTTTTTACTTTTTACTTGCTAAAAGGGTGTGCCAGAGAAGGAGATGACTGCGGGGGCTGCTGTAGAACAATAAATCGATTAATAATTTCCAGGCTAGGGAAGCAAGGCTAGAATCGCTGAGATTATTTTCCGATATTTCTGGGTATTTTAAGCGAAAATTATCGATATAATTGCCCAAAAGTGTGGTTTTAACTGGTTCTTCTCCTTGAGTTCCCACTTGTTCCAAGAGAATTACAGCGCGACGGATTAACTCTTGCTTTTTTTGGGCCAAATGACAGAGGAGGAGAACTAGAGAACGGATGTCCGCGAGGGAAAGTTTTGACTGGGGTTGCCAGTGGTGGGCAACTAGGCGATCGCTTGTATCTGCATCTAAGGCTAATTCTTGGGCTGCTTGGGTGATAGACTCGGAGTCTAAATTAGCTAGAGAGACTAAAGCCGCCAAAATCAGGTTTAAATAGCTATTAATACTCTCTAACTGCTCGTTACTGGGTGAGATAGCTAGGGGTAAATCCTCACCCGTGGAGGACTCGGCAGACTGAGGCATAGTCAAGGACATAGATAAAAGGAATTGCCAGCAGAAAAACTTGGGTTTAGGAGAAAAAATCACTGGTTCTAAAGTGTAATAATAATTTAGATTGTTCTTTTCTTGCACGTCCGCTCACCGATTGCCTCCCACCCAATGAGTTTAGAATCCGCTACTGATGAAGTCATTAAGCAAAATTTGGAACAATTTCTAATTGTTTTGTCCGTTTCCCTGAGTGTGGCCACGGTTTCGAGGATTTTTAGCTGGTTTCGGCAAATTCCTTACACCCTATTGTTAGTGATAGTCGGTTTAGGTTTAGCTTTTATCGATATCCGTCTGGTGAACCTATCCCCCGAACTGATTCTAGAAATTTTTCTGCCCCCTTTGCTATTTGAAGCCGCTTGGAATACGCGCTGGCGAGATCTGAAGGATAATTGGATTCCCGTCAGTCTTTTCGCTATTGTCGGCGTAATTATCTCGATTTTCGGGGTTGGTTTTACCCTAGATGAATTGACTAATTTACCCCTATTTACGGCATTATTAGTGGGTGCAAGCCTTTCTTCTACGGATCCCGTCGCTGTTGTCGCTCTTTTTCGCGAATTAGGGGCCAGTAAAAAACTCACCGTGCTTTTGGAAGGGGAAAGCTTATTTAATGATGGGGTCGCTGTGGTCGCTTTCGCTCTTTTGGTGGAAATTCCCCTCGGTGCTAGTGGTCTATCCTTAGAGACAACCATTAGCCGGATTGCCGCTTTTATCGGTATCGGGGTAGCAGTGGGTTGTTTAGTGGGTTTTGGTATCTCCTATCTGACTCAACGTCTGGATTTACCCCTAGTGGAACAGTCTTTAACTCTTGTGTCCGCCTACGGTGCTTATTTATTAACCGAGGAGTTCGGGGGTTCGGGGGTAATCGGAGTGGTGACTACGGGGATTATTTTGGGTAATTTTGGCTCTCGAATTAGCATGAGTCCCCGTACCCGCCTATTAGTCACGGAATTCTGGGAGTTTCTCGCTTTTTTTGTCAATTCGATCGTTTTTCTCCTCATCGGCGATCAGATTCGTCTCTCCAGTTTAGCCGATAATCTCAATTTAATTTTTATCACGATCGCCGCCGTGGTAGCGGCCCGTTTTCTGGCTACCTTTGCTTTAGCAACTGTTAGTAATGCCTTGATGGAAACTAAAATTAATTGGCGAGAAAAAACGGTTTTATGGTGGGGAGGTTTGCGCGGTTCCGTTTCTATTGCCCTAGCTTTAAGTGTGCCGGTTATTTTTCCCAATCGTCAGGATATCATCGATATCGTCTTCGGAGTTGTTCTCTTTACCCTTTTGGTTCAGGGATTAACTATTCAAACTTTCCTATCGAGATTAGACTTGATCGGTGATCAACCAATTCGAGAAAACTATGCGGAACTTTTAGCCCGACGGGTAGCTTTAAAAAGAGTTTTAGACTATCTTTCTAAGTTAGATAAATCTCCCGATGTTGCCCCCGAATTTTTTAGTTATGAGCAGCATCTCGTCAAAGAAAAATTAAAGACCGTAGAAGCGGAAATTCAATCTCTCAACGATAGTTATCCCCAATTACAGCTATTGACAATGGAACAACTTCGGGAAACCCTCCTAGATATCGAAGCTGATACCTACGCTGAATTTATTCGATCCGGCCGTTTAACTAGCAATTTATCCCCCGTCCTTCAAGAAATTCTCGCTGAAAGTAAAATCAGTGAACAGTAGGACTATTTTGGGGTATATACCTGAACTTTCCCCGTATAAATATACGGCTCATCTGAGTTCAGTATGCTAAAGATCGAAGACAAATTTCTCAAACAGTTTTCACACAACTATTTGGGCTCTTGATAACCGTCCTATTGGATTTTAGGCTCTGTAATCTTGGGCAAGAGAGGGATTGAGTTTTTATAAATTTATAGATAACCTACTAAACTAGGATGAGTCCATTGGTATGGGAGACGATAGTTTCGATCGATACCGACTCCACAGACTATCTTGGCTTATCCTTTACTAAAGTTCTTCAGCCAAAGCTAAGACACGCTGATATAGCTGGGAACTGACACGAAAACCAGCTTGGCTGATCAAGGTATCCATAACAGGTTGAACTTGAGGGATGAGGCTTCTTTGTTTGGCAACGAGCAGAATGCCCAGAATACCAATGATAGACAGCCCTAGCCGCAGGGCTTCTTGCCGCCCCAAGCGTTCATCAATGAGCAGATCATCAGCTTGTAGCTCAAGGGCCAAGGCTATGGCATTCGCTTCTCCAGCATCCAATCCTCGTTCTTGCTGAAGCTGGTTAGCGAGTTCGGAGTTGGTGAGGGGTTGGGGTTGAATCCAACCGACTTGGAGAATGGCTGGAATGATGGGATTGCTTGCGGCTGCTAGTTCCCTAGCAACAACGTCTGGAATGATAACGGTTTGGTAAATTGACTCTAGCAACCAGAGATGATCGATAATCGCCAGATTGCAAAGGGCAGAGGTATCGCTGACCACGATCATAGCCAGCCTCGATCGCGCAGATGTTGAACATCCTGCTCAAAGTCTTCTACATCGTAGTGAACACAAATACCGCGATCTGCCAACAGTTTTTGAAAGTCCATGACTTCTATCCCGGCAATTTTACTGGCGCGACTGAGGGAAATCCGCTCTTGCTGAAACAGCGCAATGGCAATCTCCCGGAGCCAGTCACCCTGGTTAAAGGTTTCGGCTTGGCTGAGGTTATCCGGTAGGTTTAGGGTAATTTGCATTGAGACATCCTCACGCGCTAATACTTACTTCTTCTAGCCTGCCATATCTCAGTTAAAGCTTTGGCTCTTCTGGTTTCTGTGTGGAAACGAGGTCTATACTGATAGAATATCCGTCAAAATAGTGCTGAAAGTCTTGTCCGATCAGCATTTCACGATTCCATAAGCAAAAATTATCAGACAAAATCGAGAAGAGCCATTAATTCTGTCGGGGTACTTAGAAAGGAATATCGTCTAAATTTTCCTCCACCGATGTGTCGCTAGGTTGCCAAGCGGAAGGATTAGAAAGTTCATAGGATGCGTCGTATTCAAAGTCCCCGGGGGAGACAGGTGCGACGGGTTTTTCCACCGGGGTTTTATTCGATTTGTGGGTATTGATTGGCACGACTTTTTCCGGAGTCGGGGCTGCCATTTCACCGCTACTCACGCTGCCGTCAAGATGATAGAGATGACTAATGACTAATTCGGCCCGTTTTTCCTTAAAACCTTCGGGACGATCGATCGTCTGCATCGAGAGACGACCTTCTAAAATTACCCGATCGCCTTCATTATAGTTCTGAGCGACTTCTGAGGCTAAATTTCCCCAAGCTACGGCCCTTAAATTAGCTGGGGTTGCCTCGGCACGATTGGGAGAAAACTCGACCAACATTTGAGCGTAGGGAGTTTGATTATCTTGGGTATAACGTAATTCGGGACGACGGACAATTTTAGCCATTAAAATGCAACTGTTCATGGTCGAAAATCAGTCTGAATTTTTCTAATAGCACCATTGTACTGAAAAAGTACAAGGATCACCACTGGGGAGGTTGGGGAATTTTATGGGACTCTGGTTAAGAAAAAATCTCTTTAACACTTGGTACAACGTCATCTTAACCCTTGCGGGTCTATTTCTCAGCCTCTGGGGGGGCTTAAGTTTTCTCGATTGGGCGATAAATCGGGCAAAATGGGCTGTAGTGACGGAAAATCTCGGTTTATTTGTGGTCGGTCGTTATCCAGAACAGTCAATATGGCGGATTTGGCTGATTTTAACGATTATTGCGGCTTTATCACTGTTTTCTTGGCAATTAAACCGGGGTCGCTTCCCCAATTGCCCCGCTTTTCTCCAACGCTGGTGGGGATTGCTCTGGTTATTGACTTTACCTTTAATCGCTTGGTTGCTATTGGGGGGATTATTTTTAGAGGCCATTCCCCTCGATGATCTCAGTGGTTTAATCTTAACTTTATTAGTAGCGATCGCAAGTATGATTTTATCTTTTCCCTTGGGGGTATTATTGGCCCTGGGGAGACAGAGTGAATTACCGGTAATTCGTTGGCTATCTATTGGTTATATCGAATTATTGCGCGGTTTACCTTTGTTGGGAATTTTATTCATGGCTCAGGTGATGTTACCTTTAATTTTACCCGCCGGGACGAGACCGGAACGGGTGATCAGAGCGATCGCAGGATTTACCCTTTTTGCGGCAGCCTATCTGGCCGAAAATGTTCGGGGTGGTTTACAAGCGATTCCCAAAGGTCAAATTGAAGCGGCCAGGGCTTTGGGTTTAAAACCGATTTTCGTTTTATTATTGATCGTTCTACCCCAAGCTTTAAAAGCGGTCATTCCCGCTATTGTTGGTCAATTTATCAGTTTATTTAAGGATACTTCTCTACTGGCGATCGTGGGGCTGGTGGACCTCTTGGGTATGGCAGGCTCGGTTTTAGCTAATCCGAAATTTATCGGCGATTATCCAGAGGTTTATCTATTTTTGGCGTTTATTTACTGGATTTTCTGTTATTCTATGTCCCTAGCCAGTCGTAGGTTAGAACAGCGTTGATTGGGGTGTGGGGTGTGGGAAGCTTTTCAGTGTTGCCAAAGGCACGGCGTAGCCGTCCAGTAAACAGTAAACAGTAAACAGTAATCAGTGAACTGAAAACTCACATCTGATAACTGATAACTGATAACTGATAACTGATAGATGGCTACCTGGCTTTTTGTCATAAATATTGATATGATTTAACAATCAGCAGCAATTTATGGTAAATATATTTATTTAGGAGAGCGAGAAAATGGCTGGATTCTTTGGCCTGTTTGGCAATAAGACGAAATACGTCGATGAACCGATGGATATGAGCGCACCGGAACCGAAAGAGGCTTTTTACTTGGAACCCGATGACGCTAAAACTCTCGGTAATATCGACTTTATGCGGACACCGATCACGATCCGACGTACTTTCCCGAAAACTGCCTCGAATAAAAAGGGTGGCGAATCGATTAAACAGATTTCTTCTATGGAAGTCAGCAAAGTCACCGATAACGGTATTGTGGCAAAATCGGCTACTTCCGAGGCTAATAGTAAGGCTAACGCTGCTAATGATAACGTTCGTCGCGCTAACGATGACAATATCAATCCTTTCCTGAAAATGGCCCGCGAAATCAAGAAATAGTATAGGGTTTGCTGAATAAATCTAAAAACCTTGTTGGGTAAAACTTTTAGACCTTTTGGCCATCAAAAAGTAATGGATCTGGGAGTGATCGGGGGAAAAATCCCTGGACTTTTTCCCTGAAAATTAGGTAATTGACCCCCTCAAAATCGGTAAAACCCTACACCCCACACCCTACACCCTGCCCCCAGGAAAAACTTTTTCAGCAAACCCTAGTATAGTAAGGTGAGCATTGGCTACCCTTGAGATTAAACTTTGGTGGGGAAAGCCCACCTTTTTTATGACCATTATTAACGGAAAAACCAAGTTATTAGGCGTAATCGGCGATCCCATCGGCCATACTCTTTCTCCCCTCATGCACAATGCCGCTATCGATGCCTTGGGGCTAAATTATGTCTATCTTCCCCTACCGATCGCCCCGGAAAATTTAGCAACTGCGATCGCTGGTTTGTCCGCCATCGATCTAGAGGGTTTTAGCGTCACAATTCCCCATAAATTAGCAATTATTCCCTTATTATCGCAAATTACCGAGAAAGCAAGGCTAGTAGGCGCAGTTAATACCGTCTGGCGCACGAAAACTGGCTGGCAGGGAACGAATACCGATGTGGATGGCTTTCTCGCACCCTTGAAATCCCTTGACAAAGATTGGAGTCAGGTGAATCCAGTTATTTTAGGTAATGGCGGCGCTGCCCGGGCGGTAGTGGTGGCTTGCGCCCAGTTGGGCTGTGGCAAAATTCATGTGGTAGGACGCAATCAAAAGAAATTAGATCCTTTTAAAGAAAGTTGGGCGAATACAAGCCTCTATGACCTCCTAGAAGTGCATGGCTGGGACGAATTAGAGGGGCTGCTACCCACCACAGAACTCCTGATTAATTCTACCCCCATCGGAATGTCCCCCCAGGGCGAACAATCCCCTGTTGAGTTAGAATTATTAGACCTTTTGCCCTCATCGGCGATCGCCTACGATCTAATTTATAATCCCCGGCCGACCAAATTTCTCCGGTTAGCCCAGACTAGAGGGATAAGAATTATTGATGGGTTAGAAATGTTAGTTAATCAGGGAGCGATCGCACTAGAAATCTGGTTAGGTCAACCCGTCCCCGTCTCGGTCATGCGGGAAGCTTTGTTAAAACAATTCTAAATGCTAAAATCCTATTTCTGGCTTGATTTATGACCCCTTCTAGCTCCTTTTGGAAAACTCTGAATAACTCGATTCTAGTGCGCTATCTATTATTATTTGGTTGTGGCTGGAGTCTGATTATCTTAATTAACTATTTCTACGGGACAATCGCTATTTTTACTGGTTCGGCAGTCCTGGCCGCTCTATTAAATTATCCCGTGGTTTGGTTATCTCGTTATCTACCGAGAGGACTAGCCATTGCTATTACCACCCTAGTAGCTTTTATCCTCCTATTTAGATTAGTCACAGGCATAGGATTAGAAGCAGTTAGTCAGGGGAAAGGACTAATATTCAATCTTACCGATGCCCTGGGTCAACAAGATTTTTTACCCTTTCAAGACTTTCTCGATCGATTAGATTGGAATAAAATGGTGGGAACCCTACAAACTGGTTTAGCCACAGGTTTATCGGTCGTACAAGGAGTTTTTTCCAGTGTCTTTACCGGCGTTTTCGGGGCGGTGATCAGTGTTTATATGCTCATCGACGGTGATAAACTCTGGCGAAGTTTTTTGCAACTTCTCCCCCTAGCATACCGGGAGCGTTTTGCCAAGTCTTTTCGACAAAGTTTTCTGGGATTTATTCGCGGGCAACTGTTATTAATGCTCTTTTTATCGGTGACGAGTTTCTTAAGTTTTTCCCTATTGGGAATTCAATATGGGCTAATTTTAGCGGGTATTCTTGGTGTTATCGATGCTATCCCGGGTATCGGGGCAACCCTGGGCATTTTGTTGGTAACTATCTTGACTTTTACCTCCCAAGGACTAACAATTGCCGTTAAAGCTTTTATTGTCTGTGTTGTCTTGGTACAAATTCAAGATAATATTATTCGCCCTAAAGTTATGGGCAATGCCCTAGAATTAAACCCGGTAATTTTATTTTTATCCCTCTTTATCGGCGAAAGAATTGCGGGATTATTAGGGGTTTTTCTCTCCATTCCTATCGCTGGGATGATTGCGATCTGGATCAGTTACGGGGAAGAAAAACCAATAACAGATTTAGAGGAAAATCAGTTAAAAGAAAGTCAGGAGAATTAAGGGCTGATCCCCAGTTTCTACTATACAATTAGGGAAATTTGTTATCTACAAAACTCGATCGCTACCTATGGAAAACCTAGATTTAAAGAAATCCTCGCCCCTCTTACTTATCTCACCGTTTTTTCTCTGGGGAACATCGATGGTAGCGATGAAGGGTGTTATCCCCCACACCACCCCCCTATTTATGGCGGGAATTCGCCTTGTTCCCGCCGGAATGTTAGTTTTAATGGTAGCTTGGTTTTTAGGTCGTCCTCAGCCCAAAACCCTGCAAGCATGGTTATGGATTGCCCTTTTTGCTCTCATGGATGCCACTCTTTTTCAAGGTTTTCTGGCATTGGGATTAAATCGCACCGGGGCGGGGTTAGGATCGGTAATTATTGACTCCCAACCCCTAGCGGTGGCTTTAATGTCCAGTTGGCTATTTAAAGAAGTTATCGGTGTCTGGGGATGGTTAGGATTGGGTTTAGGGATTGGGGGAATTAGTTTAATCGGCTTGCCCGATCAATGGTTTTATGACTTTTTTGGACAAAAAGCGGTAAATATTGACTTTAGCTGGCAGGAATTACTAAATAGCGGCGAAATGCTGATGCTTTTGGCTTCCCTATCCATGGCGGTGGGAACAGTGTTAATCCGGTTTGTCTGTCGTCATGCGGATCCCGTCAGCGCCACCGGATGGCACATGATTTTAGGAGGATTGCCGCTATTTTTAGCTTCAGGTTTCACCGAATCCCATCAATGGCAAAATGTAGATTTAAATGGTTGGTTAGCTTTAAGTTACGCCACGATTTTTGGTAGTGCGATCGCCTATGGAATATTCTTTTATTTAGCCGCCAAAGGCAATTTAACCAGTTTAAGTTCTTTGACTTTTTTAACTCCGGTTTTTGCCCTCACTTTCGGGAATTTATTCCTCGGTGAGATGTTAAGTGTATTGCAATGGGCGGGGGTATCTTTAACCCTTGTTAGTATTTATTTAATCAATCAAAGGGAAAAAATATCCCCACAAGTGCGGGCAATTTTTGCTAATCTTTCCTCACTTATACCCAAAAGCAACTAACTCAATCTTGAGATAATACAGTTAGTTTTTCTCCCGATGGATCGTATTTAAAAAAGGCTTCTACGCCATAACCGCAGCGATCGCTATTATGGCAGAAAGCGGCGACTAAGCTACCGCGACGAAAACAACCAATTTGACAGTAAACCTCGTCTGGTTGCAGACAGGCAACGGCTAGATTGAGCAGGGGAAAGAGATTGCGATCAGGATAAGAGGCGGTTTTTTCGCTTAAAAGGGTTAATTGCTCGGAAATAGGCGACATTAAAGCCGATCCCCAATCCTGATACTGTTGGGGCAGTTTTTCTAAGAATTTCTGTAAATCCATACCTTGCTTTCCCGAAAACTATAATCCTTTTCCAATATCGTAAATCATCGTGCTTGTCATCAGGTCACAGACTTAATTGTGGAAGAGTGCTAATCTAACTATTAGCCTATTAGCACAAGTAGAGGAGCTTCTAATATGCCCTACAAATGCTTCCAGATCAAATTTTGGGGAGTACGGGGGAGCATTCCCTGTCCAGGTTCGGAAACCGTTCGTTATGGTGGTAATACTTCCTGTGTCGAGATGCAAGTCGGTAGAGAAAGATTAATCTTTGACGGTGGTACGGGGTTACGCATCCTAGGACAGTCTTTGATGACAGAAAGTCCAGTGAAAGCCCATTTATTTTTCAGCCATTCCCATTGGGATCATATTCAGGGTTTTCCTTTTTTTATCCCCGCTTTTATCAGGGGCAATACTTTTAAAATCTATGGGATTCCCTCTGCCAACGGAGTAACCATCAAGCAAAGATTACACGATCAGATGTCACACCCTAATTTTCCCGTGCCTTTGCAGATTATGCGGGCTGATTTAGAATTTTATAATCTAGAAATGGGCAAAACCCTCTACTGTGCCGATTTCACCGTCGAAACCCGTCCTTTAAATCATCCCGGGGAAGCGGTGGGTTATCGGGTAAATTGGCAGGGTTTATCGGCAGCTTATATTACCGATACCGAACATTTTCCCGATCGCTTTGATGATAACGTTCTGGCTTTAGCCCGGCAAGCGGATGTGATGATTATTGATGCTACCTACACCGATGAGGAATACAACGATCCTAAGTATTCTAAGGTGGGTTGGGGTCATTCCACTTGGCAACAGGCAGTCAAAATCGCCCAGGCAGCGCAAGTTAAGCAGTTAGTTCTATTTCATCACGATCCCGCCCATAATGACGATTTTCTCGATCGCATTGGGGAACAGGTAAGAAAGATTCTGCCTCAAACTATTCTCGCCCGGGAAGGACTCTCGATCAAATTACGACCGGAAGGTTCTCGGATAGATGAAGCGTAACCTACGTCACTGTTCCCCACCATGAAGATAACTGCTCCCCGTGAGCGCAGATAAGATAGAATGATATAACTTCATCTGGGATTTTCTCTGATGCCATATTATAAAAATGTCCAATCAATCCTCACCTAACTCCACAGAAATACAAGCAATTTTTGATCAGATCGCTCCCGAATATGACCGCCTTAATCAAGAATTAAGTTTAGGATTACACCATATCTGGAAATTAATGACAGTCAAATGGTGTCAACCCGAAAAAGGGGATTTTGCCCTCGATGTCTGTTGTGGTAGCGGCGACCTGACTAACCTATTATCAAAACAAGTGGGTAAAACCGGCCAAGTGATCGGACTAGATTTTTCCCCACAACAATTAAAAATCGCCCGTCAACGTTTTAGCGCCACTAATATTAACTGGATGGAAGGGGATGCCCTTAATTTACCCTTTGCCGATTCTAGCTTTGATTGTGCCACTATTGGCTATGGATTACGCAATGTGGTCGATATTACCCAATGTTTGGGGGAATTATACCGAGTCCTCAAACCGGGTGCTAAAGCGGCGATTCTGGACTTCCATCAACCCACCCAAACCATCGCCAAACTATTCCAAAACTGGTATCTCGATCATATCGTCGTTCCCGCTGCCGAGCGTTACGGTTTAACTTACCAGTACGCTTATATTAGTCCCAGTATCGATCGCTTTCCCCAGGGCCCAGAACAGGTAAAATTAGGCTATCAGTCGGGATTTTCCAGCGCTGTTCACTATCCACTCCTAGCAGGACTGATGGGAGTGTTAGTCTTGAAGAAATAACCTACTGACATTTCCGTTTATTTTTTGCTGCTAAATTGAATCTCCCTACTCTTTGGACATGGATATTACCGCCGATCGCGGGGGCAATTATTGGCTATTTTACCAACGATGTAGCCATTAAAATGCTATTTCGTCCCTACAAGGCGATTTATATCGGTAAGCGTCCTCTTCCCTTCACTCCGGGGTTAATTCCTCGCAATCAAGATCGATTAGCTGTCCGGGTATCGGATACGATCATGGGTTCCCTGTTAACCCCCGAGGAACTACAAAAACTGGCTAAACGACTCCTGGACACCGAAAGGGTACAGGGGGCGATACTCTGGCTGTTACAATTAGCTTTAAAACAAATAAAAGGCGATCGGCAAGCAAAAACCGCCGAGATTTTGGCGGCGATTCTTCACGATTTATTCGGGGAATCTTTAGCGAAATTACTAAAAGTTTTAGCCCGACGGCAGGACTTTTTAGAAAAACAGATCAATCAAATTTTTGATCGCCTAGTCTTGGAATTTTCTCTCAGTGAACAACAGGCGCGACAATTCTCCGATTGGCTATTAGAAACCGTCCTACCTGCTGATGTTATCCGTCTAGCTTTAATCGATTTTTTAACCGATCGCAATATTCAAGTTATCGATGAAGGATTTCGGGAAAAAACCAGTGGAACCTATTGGGTAGTAGCCAATTTATTCGGTTTACGCAATGCCCTGGCCCGCTTACGCACTTTTTGCCTTGATGAAAAGGATTTAGCTAATACCAGAATCAAAGAATTATTACTATCTTTAGAGATGCGTAATCGTCTGAAAAACTGGTTACAAGGTATCTCTTTGCAAAATTTACCTATCTCCACCGTCAGACAATTGCGTAAAACCACTAGGGATACGGTGCGAATTTATATTCAAGAAAGTGGCGAACAATTTCTGCAAGATTTTGGACAAACGATCGACTGGGATCAAATCGCTAATTTAATTATTAATCGTCTGCAATCTTCGGAGTCAATGACTACATCATTAGGGGTAATTAGTCAAGAGTTAGCGTTAATTTTAGAGCGTTATCTAGAGGAAGATTTAGAGAAATTAGTCGCCCAAATTATCCCGATTCTCAACATCGATCAGGTAATCCGCGATCGGGTGAATGCCACTTCCCCGGCCGATCTGGAAAATGCTATTCAAGGAATTGTTAAACAGGAATTACAGGGAATTGTTAATCTCGGTGGTATTCTTGGTCTTCTAGTCGGACTAATGCAAACAGTTATTTTAATTGCACAGAATAGAGGGTAATAATTAGGGTTTGCTGAAAAAGTTTGTTGGTGGGGGCAGGGTGTGGGGTGTGGGGTGTGAATTTTCCCCCTGAAAAAGCCTTAATCTAACAAGGTTTTTAGATTTATTCAGCAAGCCCTAATTAGGGTTTGCTGAATAAGTACGGGCGAAGCATTCGGGCAATAACCTATCGGTGAAACCGTAGATTTTTTATCCGAATGCTTCGCCCCTACAGGACGCGGGCCGATGAAGACGCAAGGTTTTGAAGCACGATTCTCTCAAAATCTTGCACCTGTTTC
>NZ_JAPZSS010000061.1:0-3365 GCF_027532015.1 Microcystis sp. LE19-131.1A
GCAAAGGGAGAGAATTCTTGTCCATTAAGAAATGTTACAAATTACATGGGTACATTAAGAAAAGTTAAGGGGGTGCATCCATTGATGGATAAGGGTTTTCAGCTATTGTGGTATATATGTATGGGGGAAGTTCAGTTATTATAGTTATTATTCTACATCGGCCACATTTAAGATTTTGTCCCAGTGGTTGAGGCTTCTAGCCTGATTTCTAAAAGATGCTGCTATAGGTATGATCGAGTTAAACCTTAGCCCAAGATTCTACCATGGAGAT
The DNA here is from genome assembly GCF_027532015.1 of Microcystis sp. LE19-131.1A. Classification (NCBI taxonomy): domain Bacteria; kingdom Bacillati; phylum Cyanobacteriota; class Cyanophyceae; order Chroococcales; family Microcystaceae; genus Microcystis; species Microcystis sp. LE19-131.1A. Next base: position 272 of record NZ_JAPZSS010000061.1, read on the forward strand.
CGAACGTCTTAACGCCCTTTCCGATAATTATATTTTCCTTCTCTACGATCGAGCGCAAAAAATCGCGGCCGTGGTGGATCCGGCGGAACCTGAACCGGTTTTCAGGCGATTAGAGGCTTTACAGGTGGATTTAGTCGCTATTTTCAATACCCATCACCACGGCGACCATGTGGGGGCTAATCAGGCTTTAATTAATCGTTATCCCCATCTTTGTGTTTATGGGGGAAAGGAGGATCGCGGTCGCATTCCGGGCCAGCAGCTGTTTTTAGAGGAGGGGGACCGGGTGGAATTTGCCGGTCGCCGGGCCGAGGTTTTCTTTGTCCCCGGCCACACTCGCGCTCATATTGCCTATTATTTTCCCCCGGTTAACCCCGGAGATTACGGCGAGTTATTCTGTGGTGATACCCTGTTTTCTGGGGGTTGTGGTCGTTTATTTGAGGGAACACCGGGGCAAATGGTGGCTTCTTTAACTAAATTGCGATCGCTTCCCGACCAGACCAGGGTTTGGTGCGCTCACGAATATACGTTAAATAATTTAAAGTTTGCCTTGACAGTTGACCCTAATAATGCTGCTCTGCAACAGCGTTATCAGGAAGTGGAAAAACATCGCGCTGAAGATCTTCCCACGATTCCGGCAATTTTGGGGACGGAAAAGCTGACTAATCCTTTTTTGCGTTGGGATAGTCCCGCTTTGGCCATGACCATGAATAGCAGCGAACCAGTACAAGTGTTTGCACGGTTGCGGGGGAAAAAAGATAATTTTTAGTAGTGGTTAGGGTTTGCTGAATAAGCTTGTTGGTGGGGTGTCGGGTGTGGGGTGTGGGAAAAAGTCCCTGAAATTTCCCCCCGATCACTCCCATATCTGGTACTTTTTGATTGACAAAAAGTCTAAAAGTCTTACCCAACAAGGTTTTTAGATTTATTCAGCCAGCCCTAATCAGTCTTCATCACTGATGATCGGGTAGGGAATCAGTCGTTCGTAATCTTCTAAACTGGCATCGGAGAGGCAGCAGTCAATAATTGTTTTACCCAGAGGATCGAGATCGGGTTCGAGAAATTGCCGAAGTTGGCCGGCAAAAAATTCTTTAAGAATCGTAGTCCCCCGGTCAAAGGCCTCATTTCCCACTTCTGGTTGCAGGTTGACACGGAAAAACCAGTTACCGATAGTTTGCCCCTCAACCATCATCGAGCGGAAGGTGTAACCGAGCAAGGGACAACGGGAGGGAACAACCTGTTGGCGAGAAAATTTTTCGCCACCCCGACGGGCTAGATATTCCCGTGCGATCCACTGAGGCATGAATCCCACTTCCCAAGCACCAATATACTGATTGGGACAGAGGGTGTAACGAACTTTGGGGGTGGTGAGAATTTGTTGCAAAATCAGATTAGCTTGAATCACTCGCCGTCCGGTGGCAAAGGGCCAGTAAGAGCCAACCCCTTCGGAACTCATCCCCTCCTTCTCGACGATACTGGGATTGGCATGACCGCGAGGAGCAACTAACCGCCACAACCAAGCCAAGGCGGGGGGGAGAAGATGCAGCAGCCCGATGATGCCGTAACTCGGTCTTTCCTTAGTGCAGGGAGGAGTCCGCACCCCAAAACTGCGAATATCGACGCTAACTGCCCCGTTAACTACGTTAGGGATGATATCTCTGGGAATGACCACGCGAGGATTGGGGCAGGGCTTTCCTGGCTCATCCTCAATGTGTTGCCAAATCAGAGCGGTACTTTCCGGCCGTGCCTCGATATTGAGAAATAAAAGCGGATGGGGTGGATGAATGGTCAGTTCTTCTAAATAGGGATCGGTGCCGTAATGGGTGATGTGATTGAGACGCACAAACCAAGCGTTTTCTGCATCCATTAAAGCCAGTTTGTCTTGATTTTTGGGCTGGCGCAGACTGGGGTGGCAGAGGGCCATATCATCGGTTACAGGACGCAAATCGCAAGCTTTGGGTAAGATTAGGTGGCGTTCATCCCCCGTGACCAGATTTTTTCCCAATAAGAGACTCCCATCGGGGCGGCGATGAGCCGGTTCTAGCATTTCACTTTTTCCCCCACCACTTGCCCCTTCGTGCATAAAGGTGACTTTGTGATCGTAGGGGGTAATCACTTGAACGGTAGATGCGTGGGCCGTCACCCAGTTTTCCTGCTCTCCCATGGCTAACAATACGCCATAGATTCCTTTTTTAGCCGAAGGACCGGGATAAAGATTGTAGCTGAATAGCTCATGCAACCCCGGACGGCGGTTATGGACAACCACTTGCTTGCCTTGAAACACCTGATGGCGAAACGGCGGCGCCACATAGAGAACCGCCCCGGGTAAAAAGTCAGAACCGATTTCACTAGGATCGTCGATGCCTTGGAGCAGAGAAAGCCCTAAAGCGAAGAAACCGGCGTTAGCAGGGGCGACAACCACAACATCGGGGCCTTTTCCCTTGACTCCAGCTACAAAGGTAAAAAGTGCTAATTCTTGAGTTTTTAACCACGCGAAGGTCTGTTGTCTTAGTTCTTCAAACTCAAAACCAAAACGAGACTTAAAAGTCGGTTTATTAGTTGGCAACTCGTCGCCAATGACCATACAATCGGGATCGCGCCGCCGCATATACGGTTCCGTATAATTAGCACTAATGCCATTGCGAACCCGACACACTAAGGCTTCTACCACTTTACCTCGGTTGGGGATGTCATAGGCAACCTCATGATAGCCGTTTTTGGCATCTTTAACGGCTAATTCAATTAGTTGTTCGACATCCGCAGCCAGGGTGAAATTCGGGCATGATTGCAGAATATCTGTTAATTCTGACGGTAACGAGAAATCGGGAAGCGGATTAACTACCATGTTCCCTCCTCAGGATGAGGCTGTAGGTATTATTACTTAATATAGCTTCTTGTCGAGCAACTTAGATTAATCGTTGATAAAAATCAATATTAGACCCGCCGCAAAAGACCTGTCATAGTTAGTAAAAGTATAGTCAAATATAGACAGACTGAATTCCATTTCAGAAATTCCCTTCACTTTTACTTCGAGAGATTGATTCTCCTTGGGTGAACTACGCACCTCTCTATCCCATAGCGGTTAAACGCATTTGGGAAT
>NZ_JAPZSS010000300.1:0-6010 GCF_027532015.1 Microcystis sp. LE19-131.1A
TAATAATAATTCCTAGTAAGCTCGCTCCTATCCCTAATTCTTTCGTTAGCTTTTTGCCTAGAATCGCTAGATCTATTTCTAGCGAGAGAAGCCAGAAGCCTGTGTTGGCAAGTTTTCTAGCTCGCTTGTCCCCCTGTCAGGGTGTGGGGTGTGGGCTTCGGCCGTGAGCTTTTGCGTTCGACAAAAGCTCACGCCGAGGTCTGAACGGGTGTAGGGAAGGAAACCTCTTTCATCTGTGGGGGTGAAAATTTTTTCATCGGGACTGACTCCCGCGAATGGCTCGGAACGAGAAGCTCTCTGGGATGTCATTGGCTCGATTCAAGGATTACTGATTGGGGACAAAGGATACCTTTTTTTGACCACAACAACGATAAGGAACTTGCGTAGGAATAATATCCCAGCTTTGAAAATCGCTCTGTAGAAGAACCAGACCAGCCAGATGGTAAATTATCAAAGCGCAAGTCCCTAACTGCTTTGAGATAAAAGTTATGGGTAGGGATAATAACCCTACCTGATTTTATAGGAAAATAATTAATCCTCTGCTTGCCAATCGGGACAACTATCACTATCCCAACCGTAGGGATGGAAACCGCAGACGAGAAGATTGCCTCCGTAGATATAACCGTGATAATTACGGCAACCGATACAAGCAGCATGGGTGTTAGGATCGGGGTTAATCTTAGGAGTGAGGGTAAAATCCGAGGGTTCGTCTAATTCCGAAAATAGGGATTCATCGAGGTTAAAAAATTCTTCTAATTCCTGGGGTAAAACCTCTTGAATAAACTGTTCCAGATCGATGATAATTTCCTCATTGATTTCTTCAATAGCTTGGGTCACTTCTTGGAAAAAATTTTCAATTCCCAGTGCCACAGTTTCGATCACTTCCCAAAAATCCTTCTGCCAATCGTCCATGTTTATACTTGCATCCCTTGTCTGGTAATAATTAGTTATTTATCCCTAAAATCTAGGTTTTAATCCTGTTGCAGTTTCCGTAATTCCTCCTGAAGACGTTCCACCTTTTGCCGCAATTCATCTACTTTGGGATCAGCTGCTTTGGTGTCCTCCTCATCTTCAATAATTTCTATCCGTCGGGGTTCATGGGGAATATTAGATTCGTTAGCTGTCACCGTTTGCTGTTGTGCCTGTTTCACGAAATCATCAACGTATTTCCGCGCTTCTTCTGTCGTTATTTCGCCGCGAGAAATCATCTCATCGGCTAATTTTTGGGCTTGATTTCTTAATTCTTGTAAATTTACTTCAGCTTTTTCGGCGGCATAAGTAGCAATGCCTACGCCCAAATAAACTGCTTTTTTGACTAAATCACCTAAGTTGGCCATAGCAAAAATCCTGAATCGATCGCTCTTACTTCCTAGAATAAACGATCCTTCTCCCAAATGGAGATGGGTTTTGGGAGTCAGTGAACAGTGAACAGTAATCAGTAATCAGTGAACGCTTGCGCCGCTAATGTAACACCATGAACATTTTTCAGCCAATATCCAAGAGAGCCATCAGTGAACTGAAAACTCACATCTGATAACTGGTAACTGATAACTGGTAACTGATCACTGATGAGGTAAAGTTTTGTAAAGAGATGAGGTGGTAGCAACAGCAAAAGTGATCGCTATAAAGATTAAATTTTAGTCAAATTGCTGGTTTTTCGCCCTCAAAACGACGATAAAGTCTCATTAAGTCAAAAATGATCTAAATAGTTTGATTAAGCTCAAAATAACTAAATATTGCGGATAGCTGCCGGCAGCCAGCTGCCGGCTGAATCGATTTGTGTTCATCCTCAGCAAAGATTTAAACTAAAGAATCGAGACAAGATTCCCGATTTAATCACAAAAAACTATGTTTCCTATTCATCGCCCCCGTCGTCTGCGTCAAACCCCTCAAATGCGCCGTCTGGTGAGTGAAACCGTCTTGACAGCCAATGACTTTATCTATCCCCTTTTCGCTACGACGGGGGAAGGTATTGCCCGGGAAGTCAAATCGATGCCGGGAGTGTACCAATTATCAATCGATAAAATTGTTGACGAAGCCAAGGAAGTGCGGGATTTAGGAATTCCAGCGATTATTTTATTCGGGCTGCCAGAAAGTAAAGACACAGAGGCGACGGGAGCATGGCACGATCATGGTATTGTGCAGAAAGCGGCCACAGCAATTAAAGAGGCAGTTCCCGATCTACTCATTGTCGCCGATACTTGTTTGTGTGAATATACCAACCATGGTCATTGTGGTTATCTGCAAACGGGAGATTTAACCGGCAGGGTGTTAAATGATCCCACTCTGGAATTATTGCAAAAAACCGCCGTTTCTCAGGTAAAAGCGGGAGTGGATATCATTGCACCGTCGGGAATGATGGATGGTTTTGTGCAGGCAATTCGTCAAGGATTGGATGAGGCGGGTTATAGTGATACACCGATTCTTTCCTATACGGCTAAATATGCCTCTGCCTATTATGGGCCGTTTCGGGATGCGGCTGATTCTACCCCCCAATTCGGCGATCGCAGAACCTACCAAATGGATCCGGGTAATGCCAGGGAAGCCTTAAAAGAGGTGGAATTAGACCTATTAGAGGGAGCAGATATGTTAATGGTAAAACCTGCCCTATCTTACATGGATATTATCTGGAGAATCAAGGAAATGACTAATTTACCCGTGGCTGCCTACAATGTGTCGGGGGAATATTCAATGATTAAAGCGGCGGCGTTAAATGGCTGGATTGACGAAAAACGGGTGACTTTAGAGACTTTAACCAGCTTTAAACGGGCGGGTGCCGATATTATCTTAACCTACCACGCTAAGGATGCCGTGCGCTGGTTAGCAGAGGGTTAAACTTGATGATTGAACCCACCATGCCGATTATTGAGTAGGTAGGCACAATTCATTCAAGCAACTACATAGCGCACTGCTGCAACAATTTGTAACCGATCGTGGAATCTATGATGCCTTTTATTTTTGGGTGTTCAAGTGCCGACGGTTCCACAGTTTTAGTCCTTCAAACCAGAAAATACTGACAACTCCAGAAACTAAGCTGACCAGCAAATCATCAGTATGTAGAAATGAAAAGCTGAACAGGTGTCGTAACAAAGGAACATAGAGAACTAATCCCAAAAACAGCAGTCCACCGCCGATCACCCACCACAAAGCCCGATTAGGAGCTTGGAGCATTTCTGGAATCGTTCGGGACCAGGAACGATTGGTGAGAATCATAGCCAGGTTAGAGATAATCAATGTCGTAAATGCTAAGGCACGAGCATTAAATTCACTATTGCCGTTGCTATAGGCGATCGCAAATACAATAACCAGTACCACTAAAACGCTGGTTCCTTGAAGCAAGGCTAATCGCAACGTCCGACGACTGAACAAGGGTTCTTTGGGATTACGGGGGGGGCGACGCATAATATCGCTTTCTGCCGGTTCAGCTTCAAACACAACCGTGCAGGCCGGATCGATAATTAAGTGCAGAAAGGCAATGTGGATCGGGAGTAGCACCAAGGGCCAGCCAAAGATGACTGGAATCAACGACATACCCGCGATCGGAACGTGAACGGCCAAGGTATAGGCCATCCCCTTTTTCAGGTTGTCAAAGATACGTCTGCCCAGTTTGACCGATTCGACGATGGACGAAAAATCATCTTTCAACAGAACCAGATCGGCAGACTCGCGCGCTACATCCGTACCTCGTTCACCCATGGCAATGCCGATATGAGCAGACTTGAGGGCCGGGGCATCGTTGACACCATCACCAGTCATGGCCACAATTTCCCCGGAGCGTTTCAGTGCATTAACAATCAATAGTTTTTGTTCGGGGACGACACGGGCAAAGATGTTGGTGCTTTGAATGCGATCGCGCAGTTCCGACTCACCCATTTGCTCCAGTTCCCTACCGGTGATCACCTTGTCTAAAGGCGTGAGTCCAATCTGACGGGCAATGTTCTGGGCTGTTACCGGATAATCACCCGTAATCATCATAACGCGAATTCCCGCACCATAGCATTCGGCGATCGCAGGTGCCACAGTAGGACGCACGGGGTCTTCCAGTCCGATCAGTCCCACAAATTCAAACTCAAAGTCGTGTTGTTGAACAGGTAAGCGATCGTCAGATTCTAAGTAGGCTAGAGGCCCGGATGACTCAAGAGCGTGAGTTTTGGGTAATGTTCCCATTTTGCGTCCTTGGGCAACTCCCAGAACTCGCAAACCCTCTCCGGCCATTGCCTGGATCTGTTCGACAAGCTCCTGTTGTTGAATCGGGCTGAAATGGCAGAGATCGGCGATCGCTTCTGGGGCCCCTTTTGCCGCAACGGTAAGCTCCCCCGTCAGGGATTCCCAGACACAGGACATGGCCAAGAGATCGGTGGACAGGGGATATTCGCGCAGTAGTTGCCAATCGCTATGCAGGTGTTCAGTCTTGGCTAGGTAATCCCAACCAATTTGCTGCAACGCTTTCTCCATCGGGTCAAAGGGATCTTTGCGACTCGCTAGAATACCAAACTCGATCAGGGGATGAAGGACTTCGGGCAAGGGTTCGCGCTCGTGGAGCGTCACATCGTACAGATAAGCATTGGAGCCGCTGTAAACCAACAATTGTTTGACGGCCATTTGGTTCAATGTCAGGGTTCCAGTCTTATCGACACAAAGAACGGTGACAGAACCCAGGGTTTCAACCACTGGAATGCGACGGGTTAGTACCTGTTTTTGCGAGAATCGCCACGCTCCCAGAGCCAGAAAGATGGCCAGCACCACCGGAATTTCATTGGGCAAAATTGCCATCGCCAGGGCTAATCCTGCCAAAAAGCCATGCAACCAATCGGCCCGGGTTAATCCATAAATCACCACCACCGCCGCACAAATGGCCAGCGCGATCATCGTCAATTTACCGACAATGCGACGGGTTTCTTTTTGTAAGACCGTGTCTTCCGGTTCAACCGTTTGCAGAGCTTTGCCAATTTTTCCCATTTCAGTATGTATGCCCGTTGCTTGCACCTGGGCAATGCCCTGCCCTTGTACCGCCAGAGTGCCAGAATAGACAGTGGGTAAGTCGTCGCCCCCCGGTCTCAAGGTGGCTGAAAGCTGCTTCGGGTCTTCTGCCGTCTGGATGGTGCGTTTCCTGACCGGAACAGACTCTCCGGTTAACAGCGATTCATCAATCGTCAAGTGAGTGGACCACAGCAAAATCGCATCCGCAGGAACGCGATCGCCCTCCTCCACCACGATCAAATCGCCCTGTACCACTTCCTGGCCGGCAATCCGCTGCCGTTCCCCATCTCGAATCACCAAGGCCCGCGGACTGGATAAGTCCCGCAGTGCTTCTAGAGAACGTTCCGTTTTTTGCTCCTGGTAAAGATTGATGCCAATAATAAAAAAGACAAACCCCAGTAAAATTAGAGCTTCTTGTGCATCACCCAAAAAGAGGTAGATGACACCACAGGCAATTAGGAGCAAGAAAATCGGCTCTTGGATAATGTCTAGGGCGATGGTTAAAAAAGTACGATGCTGAGTTGAGGGGAGTTCGTTGTAGCCGTGCTGTTTCAAGCGCTCACTAGCTTCTTGGCTAGACAACCCGTTAAACTGCCTATTTTGTATAGGTGCAACCATAACAATTACCTAGGTTTTTCACACAGGCTATTCTCGCACACAGAGAGTGGGTAAACTGTACTGAATTTAAACTGCGTATTAACAATTTTAGTACAAATGCTCAAACTTCCTCTCCCTGCTCCCCACTCTGACACTCCGGTGCAGTCTTAACGGCTAATTTAAGTAGCTGGTTATAATTAAATTAAAAATGGATTTTAGGTTCGATCCCCCCTGCCCCCCTTGATAAGGGGTGTGCCGATAAGCGGGGGGATCCCCCCTTAATCCCCCCTTAATAAGCTATCCATTAGTCACATCTTTCTTAACATAAAATTTGACAAAAAGAGAAAAGTGTGCAAGATGGCTCAAGGGGGTTCTATGGGGGGACTAATTTGATGAGATAGTTTCCAAGTCTGGCTGATATCATGTAACCTTC
>NZ_JAPZSS010000247.1:0-6956 GCF_027532015.1 Microcystis sp. LE19-131.1A
AAGAGCGCATCGACAAAAACGATTCTCAAATAGAAAACAAGGAAAATTAGCTCCCTCAATCAGAGCTAATCGTCAACTTGAACTTCGAGTCGTTTCTGAACTAACCAAAATCTATCCAATTACTGACATTTACTTTGAGTACATCAAAGCCTATATTGATCTAACTTCTGGTAGAAAAGGAGCTAAGTCTGGAAAAGGTTTCTCGTCGGTTATGGTCGGACAGAAATGGGCTATTGAGCAACTGTCTCGATTGGCAACAGTCCATACTCGCTTTGGTTGGCAAACCTCTAATCTCAGAAAACATTTGCGACTAGAAAAGTCTAAAAATAAAGCAGAACAATCACCCGAAAGTCATGCTAACGATGGAATTGCTCTTGCCTGTTTTCAATTTTTAGATTATTTGCCATTCCATACTTCTAATGGACATGGATATGATTGGAAGGGTTATGTTAAAGTAACAAACGCTCCCTTTGTTGTCATCAAACGTCCTCCTGTTAGTCGTCGTCAACTTCACCTGATGGTTTTTTCTAAGGGTGGTAAACGACGTAAATATGGTGGCTCTACCACAAGACATGGGTTCCGTAAAGGAGATTTAGTTTCTTCTCCCAAAGGGATTGGTTATGTTAGTGGAGATACCGAAAAACAGCTATCTGTAAGCGATGCCAATGGTCAACGATTGGGACAGATGGCTGTTAGCAAGATTCAGTTAATTAGTCGTTCTAACGGTTTAATTGTTTCTCACTAACTTGTATAAAGCCGTCCTCCGTTATCGCTAAAGGGCGGGGTTTCAGACCCAATTTTTCGATGAACTCCAGGCCAGATTCACAGGAAAATATTGAGCCACCTCAGTATAGTGAAAAAACTAACCGTATTCAGGCAATCAGTCAACTGATTAAGGCGATCACCCCGTTAATTTGGGCTATAGTTGTTCTAGTGGTTATCGTGCCTCTTTTAGGGAAAATTTGGCTAGGAACTGCCAGCAATGAACCGTTAAAAACTAAGGTTGCTACCGAAACTAACCTAGAGATTCCCATCACTATACCCCAAAAATCTAACAGTAAAATCGATCGAGAAATTAGCCAAGCTTTACAGACAGCGAGAGCCAATTCTCAAAGCTTTGCCCTAGTAGAAATTGAGGGATGGGTGGAGGAGTTGATGACACGAGTAGATCAGGGTTTTTTGCCTTGGTATTTTAACTATTTCAATCAAAAACAATTTGAGGGTAAGGCCTTTCTAAGCGGATTATACTCCTCGATCGCTCACTGGGTCAATACAGATAATCCACCCCCGGAACAGGTGGTGGCAGAAAATTTGACCAAAACTATTCAAACCGAGTTTACTAAACGGGTAATTCGTCCCCAAGAGGCCCAATTACGTCTAGAGAGAATTACTAGGGATGCTGTTAATTTATATGTCAATAATTTAAGCAATGAGTTAGAGAATATTCAGGCCAGTTATCAAATTCCCCAAGGCAAATGGGATCGTTATCTTAGCGATATAGCCATAACAATTCAAGATACCGAGGGCAATATTTCTAACACATCAATTAAACTTTTAGTCGGTGGTGCCACTGCTTTGGGAGTTAAATCTCTCATCCCAGTGGTGAAAGTGGGCAGCACAGTTTATTTGTCCCTAGCGGGAAAAACGGGGGCGAAAATTGCCACTAAAACCGGTGGAGCAGTAGCGAGTAGTTTTGGCGCAGAATTAATCGATCCAATCGTGGGAATTGGTTTGATAGTTTGGGATTTATGGGACTATCAGCACACGGTAAACATTGAAAAACCGATTCTGCGGGATGCCATTTTTAATTATTTACAAGAAGTCAAATACGATCTAGTCAATAATCATCAAGGTAGCGTCCTTTCATCCATTTATCAAATTGAAACCAGTGTCAATAAATCCCTAGGCAGAACCTAAATAAAATCATCTAAGTAGGTAGGCGTTAAAAATTATCATATATCCCCCTTATCAAGGGGGGATTAAGGGGGGATCGACACCCCCCTTATCAAGGGGGGATTAAGGGGGGATCGAACCTAAAATCCATTTTTAATTTAATTATAACCAGCTACTTAATTCTAACTGCGCCACCGTAAAATTTGTGCTTTAATGGGGTTGACAAAATCCCGTTTTTCTGCTTGAGATTTTTCGTATTCCTGCTTGAGGCGATAATACCATTTGGCCTGGGTATCGGCATCATCAATTAACATCAAAGCTGGATGATAACTAAGTCCTTCCTGTTGTTTAATCACCACATCGCGATCCTGTTTGAGGAATTGTAGAGTTAAATAACGCAAAAGAGGGGTTAAAAATGCCAACCAAGGAATCGTATAGTATAAACTTTGATGGACTTCGCAGTGATTTTCATCGATGGGAGTAATTGCCGTAAAAGCACAGGCCAAATGGCGATCGCCTCGTAGTATTTCTGTACGCACCGAGGGCAATTCAAAAACGATTTCAATCGATACCTTATTACCCAAAATTTTATAGGGTTTCGCACTTACAGGCATATCATAGGGAGCAAGACGAAAACCGAGGGGAACAGGTTCGTATTGTTTTTCCTTGACCCGAAATTTGCGCGGACCGCTGCGCCACCACCAAGAAGTATGAACGTAGGGACCGTGGGCCGGATCCATCAATCCCACCACTGCATGGTCAATATTGCAGTCAAAAGTGATAGTTTCGGCTACTTTGGGGGTAAGTTTGCCAAAATCGGCAATAGTCGGCACAGGGGGCAGATTTTCTCGATTAATTTCTCTTTTTGAGTCTGCCGGAATAAACACCCAGATATGACCTTGTATTTCACGACAGGGATAACTGGTGACACAAATTCTGCTAATATCAAGGCGATCGTGTTCCGTTAATGAGGGGATCTCAGAACAAACGCCATCGCTAGTGTTAAATTTCCAGCCATGATAGCAACAGTACACCCCATCCCCTTCAATCCAGCCATGGTGCAGCGGAATGCCACGATGGGGGCAAATATCCCGCAATGCGAACACTTCTCCATCCTCTCTCCTGCCGACAACAATCGGTTCACCTAGCATTTTTTTGGCCATTAGCTGACCGGGTTTCAGTTTATTTGCTGGTGTGGCCACATACCAAAAGTCGCGCAGTAAGCTAGTCATAGGGTTTGTCTGGAGAGCTTCGATCGTTCATCCTATCATCAGAAATGAAGATTATGACCAAGACTAGGGCAGATAATTTATGGACGTAACTGGATTCGAACCAGTGACCCCATCGATGTCAACGATGTACTCTAACCAACTGAGCTATACGTCCGCACGGATCGCTATTATAACACGATTGCTTCTAATTAGGCAAGCCTCTAGGCAGTAAATTGATAGCCAATTAACTTATAAATTAACTTGGCAGTGGTAAATTCCGAGACCACCGAATCACTAATCGGGGCCAATTCCATCACATCGCAGCCAATCACCTGATGAGTTTGGAAAAGACGACGGAGAAAGCCTAAGGTTTGATGCCAACTTAACCCCCCCGGTTCCGGGGTTCCTACCCCCGGAATTAAAGCGGGATCGATGCCATCCACGTCTATGGTTAAAAATACCTTCTCGGTGGTAATTTTGGCGATCGCTTTTTCGATCCAATTCGGATCACCGGCGATATCTCGATCCCAAATCACAGGAATCTGCTGCTTAGCGATTAATTCCGCTTCTTCCCGACAAATAGCCCGAATTCCCACGGGTAAGGTCGGTAAACCCATTTCTAACACCCGACGCATCACGCAGGCGTGGTTATGGTGCGATCCTTCGTACTCAAAACGCATATCGCCATGGGCATCAATTTGAACCACAGTAAAAGGGTCCGATAAAGCCTGTCGATAAGCTTGTACTACTCCCGTAGTGATAGCGTGTTCACCCCCGACGGCGACGACAAATTTATCATCGGCAATTAAACGAGAAACTGTAGCTGTGGTGACGGCTAACATCTCCTCGGCGGACAATTGCGGTTGTTGACGGGTATCTGCGATCGCATCATGGGTATAGATGCCCACTTCTAAACAGGTTTCCCTCTTAAGTTCCTCGTCATAAGCTTCCAATTGTTGGGAAGCAGTAATCACCGCCGCCGGTCCAGTTTCACAACCCTTGCGATAGGTGGTGGTGGCCTCGTAGGGAATCGGCAGGATTACGGCCTTAGCTTTGGCGTAAGTGGCGATCGCTTCACTCCCTAAAAATTGTTCGCTACCGGTGGCGCAAGACAATAACATGGGCAAGTCACAGAAAATTTTAGTCCAATCTTCTATTATAAATATTTTGACTATTTTTGTCTATCTCAACTGACTCCAAACGTATCTACTACAATAGCCACAACCCCTTATCTATCAATAGATACATCCCTTAACTTTTTTTGCTGTACCCATGTTTATTCAAGAATGTTTGTCAGAGTATCCTAATTTTGAACAATTTGTCTGGGATTTGGAAACCCGAGGAGTTTCTGATATTGATATTCCCGTTCTGATATTTGTTGCCAGATGAAAAAGAAAGCCAGATGTTGAGAATCAAAATGGGTGATAGCGAGAATCAATTATTAAAAAATGTTCAGAAATCAATGTAAGGAAGAAAAAACAAGGTACAATTACTTAAATTTTTTCAAACTTGATCAGAATGGTTAATACCCCTCCTCCCACTCCTTGTTTGCCCCAAAATGAACCAGATGCGAATCGGCGGGCTGATTCCCTCAATCTTCAACGCCAAGCCTATAGATACGACTATCAGTATCTCCCACCCTTAGTCCTCATGGAATCCGTGCCTGCAGCGGAAAACTTTTCCCTTCAGTACATTACTGAACGGTTGGCGGCAACTGCGGAACTACCGGCCAATATGCTGGCTGTCAAAGTCAAATCTTTTTTAGATCCCCTCGATGAGCTACAAGATTATGAGGACTTCTTTGCCATTATCCCCTTACCCAAAATCGCCAAAGTCTATCAAACCAATGATGCCTTTGCCGAACAACGTCTATCGGGAGCTAATCCCCTAGTATTACGTTTACTGAAGCCGGGGGATGCTCGCGCCCAAGTTCTCAATCAAATCCCTAGTTCTAAGACAGATTTCGAGCCATTGTTTCAGGTCAATCAAGAATTAGCAGCGGGAAACATTTATATTGCCGATTATACGGGTACGGACATTAATTATCTCGGTCCCTCTTTGATTCAAGGGGGAACCCATGCCAAAGGGCGAAAATATTTACCGAAACCCAGGGCCTTCTTTTGGTGGCGGAAAAGTGGCATCAGAGATCGGGGCAAATTAGTTCCGATCGCTATCCAATTTGGGGAAAATGCGGAAAAGCTTTATACTCCTTTTGAGAAAAACCCCCTTGCTTGGCTATTTGCTAAAATTTGTGTTCAGGTGGCCGATAGCAATCACCACGAGATGAATTCCCATCTCTGTCGAACTCATTTTGTCATGGAACCGATCGCGATCGGCACGGCCCGGCAACTGGCAGAAAATCATCCCCTCAGTCTTCTGCTTAAGCCACACCTAAGATTTATGTTAACGAACAACCATCTGGGACAAGAGAGACTGATCAACCCTGGTGGACCGGTGGATGAATTATTGGCTGGCACCTTGGGCGAGTCGATGGCACTGGTTAAGGATGCCTACGCAAACTGGAATCTTCGAGACTTTGCCTTTCCTAAAGAAATAAGTAACCGGGGTATGGACGATACGGAACGACTACCCCACTACCCTTACCGGGATGATGGGATGCTGGTTTGGCAGTCTATTAATCAGTTTGTTTCTGATTATCTCCATTATTTTTACCCAAACCCCCAAGACATCACTAACGATCAAGAATTGCAAGCATGGGCCGGAGAATTATCTAATTCTGCGGCAGATCAAGGGGGCAATGTGAAGGGAATGCCGGCCAATTTTACGGATGTAGAGGACTTAATTGAAGTCGTTACCACAATTATTTTTATCTGCGGGCCACTGCATTCAGCTGTTAACTATGGTCAGTATGATTACATGACTTTTGCCGCTAATATGCCCTTGGCCGCTTACTGTGATCTTCCAGAAGCGATTAAGGATACTACAGGATCAATAATTGGAGATGCCAGAGGATCAATTACCGAAAAAGACATTCTTCAGCTATTGCCTCCTTATAAAAAGGCTGCCGATCAGTTACAAAGTCTGTTCACTTTATCCGACTATCGATACGATCAATTGGGCTATTACGATAAAGCTTTTCGAGAACTCTATGGCCGGAAGTTTGAGGAGGTTTTTGCCGAGGGTGATCAGGCAACAATTACGGGCTTCCTTCGACAATTTCAGCAAAATCTCAATATGAACGAACAAGAGATTGATGCCAATAATCAAAAACGGATCGTACCCTATACCTATCTAAAACCTTCTCTAATACTCAATAGCATCAGCATTTAAGTCTAAGATAATATCTCTAAGCTTGGCTTTCAACTTTTGCTATTTTACCCTGAAAAAAATCCCCCGGTCTTAGGGGGGATTTTTATTAGCGATCGCCGATCTTGTAGGGTGCGTTCCCTAATGCAACTTCTACCGCTCCACAGATCGATTTTTGGGGAACGCACCATGCACATTGATTGAAGTTGTAAGTCTAGGCGTTGCAGAATCAAGGTATGATACTAAATCCGTTGAGTACAGGCTAGTTATGAGGAGAGGCAAAAGGCAAGAGGTAAAAGGCAAAGGGGAATAAATAATCAGTTTTTAATAACCAGATTTAGTATGAATGCCAACTGTGCATCGTATCCAAAAGTTAGTTTGGGTCTAGCGGCAAGATGTAGGCAGAGTAGTCAAGTGAAGTGTCCCATGCCTGAGCCTCACCTTGTATTGTAAAGTTTTGTAAAAAATATATGCAAATGACTGCAAACAACTGCTAATATGGTTAGTACAAGTTTACGTTGCAGTTCATATAAAACTATCAGATTATGCTAAGAAAAAAGGGATCAGTTATGACACTGCTTGGAG